>ONWK01000408.1 GCA_900321505.1 uncultured Eubacteriales bacterium | reverse complement strand
ATCGTTCCGGTGCTTATGGGCTCCAACACCATGGCACGAGGTATGTTCACTCTGATGGTTGATATCATCAAGTATTTCCCGAGCCCGGATAACTGCAAGGTTGCAGGTATCAATACGCTGAACAATGAAGTATTTGATGCCAATTATGATTTCTCAAAGTCTAAATCCGCATATGTATTTAAGACTATCGTGGATCCTTATATCGGAAAATATTCGCTTATCAAGGTTAATTCCGGTGTCCTTAAGCCGGACGATGTACTTTTCAACTATCACAGGGATGCTGATGAAAGACTTGGCAAGCTTTATGTGATCGTAGGAAACAAGGCTGAAGAAGTAAGCGAGCTTCATGCAGGAGATATCGGTGCGCTGGCTAAGCTTTCCGTAACCCAGACCACGGATACTCTTTCCACAAGAAAGATGCCGGTTACATATATCCGCACACCTATCTCCAAGCCTTACGTATATCGCAGATATAAGGCAGTTCAGAAGGGTGATGAGGATAAGATCTCCCAGGCACTTGGACGTATGCAGATGGAGGATCTCAGCCTTCGTGTTGAAAACGACGGTGCAAATTCCCAGACGCTGCTTTACGGAATCAGCAACAGACATCTTGAGACGGTTAAGAGCGTGCTTCAGGAGAAGTATAAGGTTGAGATCGAGCTGCTCCGCCCGAAGATCGCATTTAAGGAGACCATCCGTAAGAAATCCGATACTGAGTACAAGTATAAGAAGCAGACCGGCGGTCACGGCCAGTACGGTCATGTAAAGATGAGATTCGAGCCCTCGGGAGATATGGAGACTCCTTATGTATTCGAGGAGTGCGTAGTCGGCGGTGCGGTACCGAAGAACTACTTCCCGGCAGTTGAGAAGGGCCTTGATGAGTCAGTTAAGGTAGGACCTCTTGCAGGTTATCCTGTTATCGGCGTAAAGGCTATACTGTATGATGGAAGCTATCATCCGGTTGACTCCTCCGAGCTTGCATTCAAGGTTGCTACGACCCAGGCGTTCAAGCAGGGCTTTATGGATGCATCTCCGGTACTTCTGGAGCCCATCGCATCTCTCAGAGTTGTAGCTCCCGATGAGTTCACCGGCGATATCATGGGTGATCTGAACAAGCGCCGCGGCAGGGTCCTCGGAATGAATCCCATCGAGGGCGGCAATCAGGAAGTTCTGGCGGACATCCCCTATCTCGAGCTGTTCGAGTATGATACCAGCCTTTACTCCATGACCCGCGGAAGCGGCACCTTCTCCTATGAGTTCGCACGTTATGAGCAGACTCCGGATGATGTCGCAAAGAAGCAGATCGAAGCATTCCAGTCAAAGGAAAAGGCTGATAAGTAGATTTTAAAATGACAGAACGGTGCATTGGCGAAAGGCCGATGCACCGTTTTTACCCGGAACTGATCTTTATGGAGGATATGGAAATGAGATACCCGGAATATCTGCAGGATGGCGGTACCATAGGCTTTGTGGCGCCATCCTTCGGCTGCGCGATAGAGCCCTATAAAAGCTGCTTTGATAATGCACTCGTATTCTTTGAGAAAAGAGGATATAAGACTGTCCTCGGCCCTAACTGTTATGCTTCGGAGGGGGTGGGCATCAGCAATACGCCGCAGCTCTGCGGTAAGGAGCTGAATGAAATGTATGCTTCAGAGGACTCGGATGTGATAATAAGCTGCGGCGGCGGTGAGCTTATGTGCGAGGTTGTACCCTATATCGACTGGGAACTGATAAAGAGAAGCAGGCCAAAATGGTATATTGGATACTCCGACAATACCAACTTTACCTACCTTTCGACCATCCTTGCAGATACGGCGGCTGTCTACGGACCCTGTGCCCCCAGCTTCGGCATGGAAGGCCCGGCACAGTCCCTGCTTGATGCGCTGGAGGTGCTCAGAGGCAAAAAGGAAGTGAATAATTATCCCTTGTGGGAGAAGGAAAGCCTTAAGGATGAGGAGCATCCGCTGATTCCCTATAACCTGACGGAGGCATATTGCCAGAAGCTGTATATGCCTGAGGCAGGAGCAGTAAGGGAGTATTCGATCGGGGATGGAAAGCTGTCATTGGAAGGGCGCCTTGTGGGAGGCTGTGTGGACTGCCTTATCACCCTTTTGGGAACGGAATTTGACAAAACCGCAGATTTCCTTGAGAGATATAAGGAGGACGGATTTATCTGGTTTCTGGAAAGCTGTGATCTGAATCCTCTCAGCGTGAGAAGGGCATTCTTTCAGATGAAGCATGCAGGATGGTTTAAGTATGTAAAGGGATTTCTCATCGGACGTTCGCTGCATTTCGGAGAGGAAATGATGGGAGTGGATATGTATAACGCGGTAACCGCAGTGATCGGTGACCTTGGGGTGCCGGTGGTCATGGATCTGGATATAGGCCACCTTCCGCCCCAGATGCCCATGATCAGCGGAGCATACGCGAAGGCGGAAATAAAGGAGAACAGTATAAGGCTTGCTTTCGAAAGCAGGTGATAGTGAACTCTGGGGGCCACCCGGGGACAGTTCCGAACCGACTCGGAACCATCCCCGGGTGGCCCCCAAAGAGTGTTATACCACTTTTATGCCACCGTATTTTCTGATCTTCAGAACCATACAGGCTCCATCGCCGAAAACCTTATCCATGGCGGATCTGTAATCCTGAACTGATGCGTCAGGAACAAAGGCCTGAATGGTTCCGGCGAAGCCTCCGCCGTGAACTCTTGCGACACCCGTATCCGTAAGCTTCGCGGTTCCGCCCGTATATTTCAGAACCTGCTCGCTTACAGAGAGGGCTATGGATACATTTTGATGCTGAACGTCCCTTGAGGTATATACGTTCTGAAGGAACTTGAAGGAAGAGTCTCCCGAAGCCTTTACGGCCTGAAGAAAGAGCTCAAGGTCATTATCTTTAAGTGCTGCCGCCTGGGTCCTTACTCTGCGGCATTCGTTGTAGAAATGCATGGCTCT
>ONWK01000189.1 GCA_900321505.1 uncultured Eubacteriales bacterium | reverse complement strand
GATCAGCTGTCCGCCATGGCTGTGTCCGGAAAGCACCAGATCGGCGCCGGCTGCAGCCTCCGCATCATAATCATTGGGCTGATGATCAAGTATTATAATGTATTTGGACGGATCAAGCAGTGAAACGATCTTTTCTATCTCAACCCTGTTCTTCGTCGACTTATCCTGACGTCCGACAATGTAAATGGAATCATTTATCAGGGCTACCTCATCCTGCAGCACCTTTACTCCACCATATTCCAATGCCGCTTCAAGCTCCTCCACCGAAAAATCATGCTTGTAATATCCCTTGTCATGATTACCGTAGACAAAGTATTTTCCGTAGGGGCATTCAAAATCCCTGAGGGCCGCACAGCTGATCAAAAGGTCCTCCATCGATGTGCCGTCATCCACAAAATCACCCGTTATCACCAGTATATCCGGTTTCGTTGTCTGAATGGTCCGAAGATGTGCCGCGAAGCCCTCCCCGTCAAATGTTGTACCTATATGCGAATCCGTTATCTGGGCTATACGCAGCCTCTCCATTCCAAGATCCTTGGTGGTCTCCAGCTGATAGTCCTTTTCCCACACATTATTGGCAAAATACCAGCCCGCGGAAAAATAGGCTATTTCTATACAAAGTACTATGATACCTACCCTGTATATCTGGAAGCCCTGAGTCTTTTCATCCTTAGCTCCCTCCGGATCATTTTCCGTTTCCTTACCAGCCGATATCTTTCTTATCAGAAATGCTATCAGCTCGGCAACGGCCCAGTAACAAGACGCATGGACAATGACGACCGCTGTGTTGATCGGGTCAAAGATCATAAATATCCCCAATATCACCATGGGAATAAGTCCGATAAGCCGCTGAAGCCATTTCCTGCCGCCCGAGAGTTTTTTCACTATTCCGAATTTACAGAACCGTGTCCACAGAAAGACTGCTCCAGCCACCGTACCGGCTATCATTGCCCCGAATATAATACCCCACATAAGATTCATCCTCCTATACCTGCATTTATCAGCCACCTATAATAAGTCACAGTGATAGATGGATCTTTAAAGCTTCGCCACAATACATTTAAGTTCATCAACGGTGAAAGTATAATCCGTATTGCAGAAGTCGCAGTGCAGATTCACCGGTTTTCCTTCCCTGATCATATCCTCAAGGTCATTACGGCCTATGGATATCAGTACCTTTTCCACGCGGCTGCGGCTGCAGTCACAGTGAAATGCGGCCGGCATCCTTTTTTCTATGGCTGCATCCCGCCCCAGCAGGGCATAAACAAACTCGTCCAGGGTATAGCCGTCATCAAAGTATTCCGTGACGCTGTGGACTCCCTCGAGGACCTCCTCCAGCCATCTTACCGTCATATCGGACGCAAAGGGCATCAGCTGTATGATAAAACCTCCGGCATGTTTTACATAATTGTCCGGATGCATCAGAACTCCCAGGCCCACCGAGGTCGGGATCTGTTCACTGGATGCAAAATAATACGTCAGATCCTCTGCGATCTCTCCCGTCACAAGCTCAGTCTGCCCCACATAGGGATCCTTAAGTCCTGCATCCCTTATGACCCTCAGCATTCCCCTTCCGACGGCCGATCCCACATCCAGATGGCCGTCCGCACGGGCGGGAAGTATCACATCGGGATTCTGTACCAGTCCTTTAACCGATGCATCCGCCTTAGCCGTGACCGTGATCCCTCCGATGGGACCGTCTCCCTTTATCTGCAGCGTAAGCACGTCAGTATCATTTTTACACATGGCACCCATCATCGTGCCCGCGGTGAGCGTACGCCCAAGTGCCGCTGCAGCGACCGGGCTCAGCTCATGCCTTTTTCTTGCTTCTTCGGCAACTCCCCGTGTATATGCGGCGAAAAATCTGACTTCATTTCCCGCTGCCATTCCACGTATCACCTCATCCTGCATGTTATTCAACTTTTTTCCTCCGTATTTTCCGGTTCCGGTATTTTTCCGTCAGTACTGCATGCCATTTTCTTTCTGTCACGCTCCGCTCTGGAGTATCTGCAGCCGCAGTAATCCTGACGGTACAATCCGTATTCCTGCGACAGTTCTATGGATCTTTTATATCCGTTTTTCTTTTTAAAGTCACTGAACAGAAACCAGGGTGCACTGCTGCCGTACTTTTCTTCCATCCTATCTGCCAGCTCCGCCCCTATCTCATTCAGCCAGTCCGCATTCTTGTAGGGACTTATGGAGAGCGTGGTGGAAAAGCAGTCAAAGCCGTTTTCCGCAGCGTACACGGCAGTCTTTTCAAGCCTGAGTCTGTAGCAGTCATAGCAGCGGCTTCCACGCTCCGGTTCTGCCTCCCGTCCCTTAACTATAGCCTCAAACTCCTCCGGATCATAGGGTGCCTCCACCAGCTTTACCTTATTTGCAAAGGCGGCTTCCTTTGTGAACCTGACCAGTTCATCAAACCTCTTTTTCTCTTCTTCGGCAGTGTCAATATTCGGATTATAGAAAAAAACGGTAATATCGAAGATCCCGTTCAGAAGCTCAAGGCAATGTGAGCTGCACGGACAGCAGCATGCATGCAGAAGCAGCTTCGCCCCTCTGTTTCCTGCAGTCTGCTCTTCAAATCTCTGATAATAGCTTTTACTTTTTTCCTGCATTTTTCTTCCCATGTCAGAATCATCACCTTTTTATCGTTATCCCAACCTGTTTTCTGTTAAAATGATGAAGTTCAGTAAATTTTTACAGTTGACTTTGTCTATAATTTACAATATACTTGTATCTATAAGGCAAGAGCAACAAATAGGATGAGGGGGTGTTTCAGCCATGACAGTTGAACAGGCCGTTAAGAAATACAAGATGGAACCGCTTAATGTATATACTGCAAAGGTTAAAGCACAGGAGCTTAATGTGCAGGAAGTATTATACATGAATGTGCAGAAGAACAAATATGCCTACATCATTCGTGATGGTGCCCGCGGTACCATGCTCTATAAGGATGAGAAGAGCATGTATACGAAGATGTACAAGGGTCTTAAGATGATCCCTCTTGATCCCTGATCAGTGCAGGCCTGCCGGCCTCATATCAAAGGGCGTGCTTTTTATGCGCGCCTTTTTTTGTGCTCAGGCCGTTTTACTTTCTGTACTTTGTCTTCAGTGCTTCCTTCATGATATCCAGACTCTTCTGATCCAGATCAAGTATATACGCTGATTCCTTACCGTTTTTGTTTTCAAAGATAACGTAGTAGGAATCTGCCTCCGGCTTCTTTTCTGTATAATCAAATATCTTCAGCTGCTTTTTGATCTCCAGATCGTTCTTCGCATATTCATTCGAAAGCGGTGCCATATACTGGATATCCCCGGCACTGATTGATCTGAGATTCTTCCTGCTCTTCTTGGAAATGATCTTTGCTATATCCACATCCCCGTTCAGGATCAGGTACTCGAACTCGATATGGAATCTCTGCGTTGCCTGTACAATGATAAATACACCTGCAGCAACAAGAAAAAGACCGAAGGATGTAACAAACATCGTCAGTGCCACACCCGCTATAACAAGCGCAATACCGCCTCCCATGATAAGAAAGGCGTCCGATCCCACTCTTCCCTTTACCAGACGTTCAGAATATTTTTCCATTGATTCTCTCCTTTACGCTCCGGTTTCTCTGAACAGCCGGAACAGTCATCTTCAACTATCTTTTTCTCATAGGGCAGCCGTTACAGGACATCCCCGGCGTTCCACCCTCAGGCGAGCCGACTTCTCCCGTCATAACATCCCTGTATATATAATTATCAACAGTCTCCAGAAGAGCGATGGACTGACAGGATATACCCAGTTTTTCTCCCGTAAAGCCAAGCCCCTCCTCTGTTGTCGCCTTGATATTTATTCGATCCTCTGTTATCTGCAGAGCCCCGGCTATGATCCTTCTCATTTCCGGAATATGCGGCGCCATCTTCGGTGCCTGAGCGATGATCGTGGCGTCAACATTTCCGATGATATATCCTTCCTTTGAGATCAGCGCTTCAACCTCCCTGAGCAGTGCGATACTGTCCGCGCCCTCATATTTCGGATCCGTATCTGGGAACCATTTCCCGATATCGCCTAGAGCCGCCGCTCCCAGAAGAGAATCCATTATGGCATGAGTGAGGCAGTCCGCATCAGAATGTCCCAGCAGTCCTTTTTCATAAGGTATCTCCACTCCGCCCAGGATCAGCTTTCGTCCTTCAACCAGTTTATGTACATCATATCCCATTCCGATACGCATCCTGATATCCTCCGGATAAAAAATAACGTTACAGACAAACACCAATCAGTATACTAAAAATCTTGTAAAACCACAACATTTTCCTTTACCCGGCGAAAAAAAACGTGTAGAATATAATGATATTGAGGAGCAGAAGGTTCGTGATCGAATTGAATTGTTCCTGAATAGTTACTCGCATGTTACTGAAAAAACAGTATAAAGGAGAAATATTATGGCCAGATCTTTAGGCGGCGGTGGCGGCAGCGGCGGCGGGCGCTCCTTCGGCGGCAGCAGCTTCGGCGGGAGCCGGTCCTTTGGGGGCAGCCATCTGGGCAGCAGCTCAACAAGACGTGTAAGCTCCGGAAGCAGCTACAGAAGCGGCAGCAATTACAGAAGCGGCAGCAGCTTTCATATAGGCGGAGGCATGCCTCCCCCACCTCCGAGATACGGACGCAGTTATTACCGCCGTACTCCCACGGTCATCAGAGGCGGCGGCACCCCTTTGCCCGGCACAGGCTGCGGAACCGGTTGCGGAAGCATCTTTCTTGGAGTGATCGTTGTTGTTCTGATCCTTGCTTTTATAGGTGTTTTTGCAAAATATAACAACCGTCCTGCCGATAACTACGGTTCCTATGACGGAAGCGGTACAAGCACAGCAGGCTACGGCTGCGAAAAGTATACCGGTGACGTTGATTCCAGCAAGGGTTACTGGGCGGATGAATCTACCGGCGATGAAAAATGGATCGATAATACGAATAAGAAATATCTGGAAGACGGTTTTTCAAGCTTCTATGAAAAAACAGGCGTCTTTCCCTTCCTTTACGTAACTGACACCTACGGCGATTCCGGCAAGTTCGGAACTTATGAGGAAAAGGTTTATGACGATCTCTTCGGAGACTGTCCCGGTAATCTTCTGTTCGTATTCATCAGTAAGGAAGAATCCTACTATATTGCAGCAGGCATAGGAACAGGTTCGGTGGTAAATGAAAAAACCGTTCCCTCTGTGATCCAGTCCAGGATCACCAATGCCTGGAATTCATCCTCAAACAACGGAGATCTTGCAAAGATCTTCGGAAATGCACTCATCGCTGCAGGTACCCAGCTTATGAAGGAAGCAGAGACCTCCAAGCTCGCCAGCAGCAACTTCAAGACCATAATAATAGTTCTTATCATTGCGATCACAGTCATTATACTATTACTGCTGATCATTCACTGGTGGAAGAAGAAAAAGGAGAAACAGAAGGAAGAGGATGAGCGTCTGGAACATATCCTTTCACAGCCGCTCTCAACCTTCGGCAATATGGAGATAAACCAGCTGGGACAGAAATATGACGGTCCCGGAGATAATAACAATCAAAATAACAACCCAAATCAATCAACTCAGTGAAGATAAAGGACAAGATAAAGGACGGTTCCTGAATGGCAGATAATCTGTCATTCGGGAACCGTCCCTTTATTGCCGCGAGCAATGAGCAGGCAGCCAAGTCTGTCCCACGGCAGGCACTCCATGACTCCGGATATCGATCTACCTGGGTTTCTCCTCCCATACCACATCCGTACCGTCATTTACATATCTTCCGTTCTTGTAGAAAAGATATGATGATATTATGTTGGATATGCCCAATATCACCATGAAGATACCTACTACAACAAAAAACGCATCAGCCGCAGTTTTGGGCATGATCATCAGCACAACCCCGAGAATGGCTGTTATGATATCATTTATCAAATAGTTTTTGAAACCGCTGCTTCCTCTCAGGCTCCTTTCAATAAAGATCCTGAAAAGCGCATTTACAAAGATGCAGATACCGATGACCATAAGGATAAAACCGGAAACTCCGAAAGCATTGGTTACACATATGATGCCCATCAGCACAAGGATAGCCGCTCCTATTACGGTAAGTGGCTCCATGGCGCTTAACAGCGACAGTCCCAGGGCTACACCTCCGACTATCAGAAGCACACCCACGATGGTAACCAGAGCTGAAAGTATCGCACTCTTAATAGCTATAAAGAGTGCACCCAGAACGATCATCATCAGCGGAATAGCCAGACTTTTGGCTTCACGCTTTAAGAATCTCTTGAAATTTTTTTCTTCCATTTTGCTAAAACCTCCCGTTTCTTATTCCTGCGCCAGCATCGCTTCGATCTCCCCGGCAGTTATTCCGTAAGCTTCACCCTGAGGTT
>ONWK01000407.1 GCA_900321505.1 uncultured Eubacteriales bacterium | reverse complement strand
GCTGGACAGCCTTAATGTCATCAAGAAGCTTTCGATAAGATAACGGGTGCCCGTAAGGAAAAAACATCTTGTTTTTTTCGGGCTTCAGTGATAGAATGGCGAATACTGTGTCAAAATGTAAAGGCTATGCAGAGCGGTAAGTACTCTGCACGGGAGTTATATCGGTATTATGAAAAAGAGTCTTCTTACCAAGATCATACTTGTTTTATATGACATAGGGGCGGTAATCCTTGCAAGTTATCTGTCTCTTCTTGTTCGATTTGACCTGCAGCTGTCAAAGGTGCCGGATGAGTATATGTCTGTAACAAATAAGAGCCTGCCCGTTGCGGTAGTGATCACTATCCTTGTTTTTGCGCTGCTCAGGCTTTATACCAGTCTGTGGACCTATGCGGGGGCTACCGAATTCTTTAATATCGTGCTTTCATGTATAGTCGCCAGCCTGCTTAACATGGCTGCCGTTATGATGATGAATCATGATATAGTAGTACCGCTCCCGCGAAGCTATTACCTTCTTTACCTGCTGTTCCTTCTGGGTCTTACGATCATCAGCAGATATTTCTATAAGACATTTTTCTCTGTGAAGAAACGTGTCAGGACGACGAAAGAGGTTAAGAAGAGGGTACTGGTCATAGGTGCGGGAGATGCCGGAAACCAGCTCATAAGAGAGATCAAGAACAGCCGTTATCTTCCCATGAAGGTTGTGGGAGTTATCGATGATGATACCGGAAAGGTCGGGAATTACATTCACGGCGTAAAGGTTGTCGGAACACGTAATGATATCCACAAAATGGCTGATAAGCTCAGGGCGGAAGAGATAATCCTTGCCATGCCCTCGGCAAAACCCCAGGAAGTCCATGATATCCTGGACATATGCAAGGAAACGGGCTGTGAACTTAAGAAGATCCCGGGTATTTATCAGCTGGTCAACGGTGAAGTAAATGTTACGGATCTCCGGGAGGTTGATGTAAATGACCTTCTGGGCAGGGAACCGATAGAGGTAAATATAGATTCCATCATGGGTTATGTGTCGGACAAGGTGGTTCTGGTCACCGGCGGCGGCGGATCCATAGGAAGCGAGCTTTGCAGGCAGATCGCGGGTCATAACCCCAAACAGCTGATAATCATTGATATATACGAGAATACCACCTATGATGTGCAGAATGAGCTGAGAAAGAATTTCCCCGATCTCGATCTGGTGGTTCTGATCGCATCGGTGAGAAATACAAAGCGTGTTGACCAGATATTCCAGAAATATCATCCCGACATTGTTTATCATGCGGCGGCTCATAAACATGTGCCCCTCATGGAGGACAGCCCCAACGAAGCAATCAAGAATAATGTCCTCGGTACCTGGAAGATAGTTCAGGCGGCAGACCGCTGGAAGGTAAAACGGTTTGTTATGATCTCCACGGATAAGGCGGTCAATCCCACAAATATCATGGGCGCTTCAAAACGTCTCTGCGAGATGATAATCCAGACCTATGATAAGATATCGGATACATCTTTTGTTGCGGTGCGTTTCGGAAATGTCCTGGGTTCGAACGGAAGCGTTATCCCGCTTTTCAAGAAGCAGATAGCAGCCGGCGGACCGGTGACCGTAACACATCCGGATATCATCAGATACTTTATGACCATACCGGAAGCGGTTTCCCTGGTGCTTCAGGCAGGAGCCTATGCGAAGGGCGGAGAGATATTTGTACTGGATATGGGAGAACCGGTAAGGATACTGGATCTCGCAAAGAATCTGATCCTTCTTTCGGGACACAAACCGGGGGAAGATATAGAGATAGTATTTACCGGCCTGCGTCCCGGCGAAAAGCTTTATGAGGAAATGCTCATGAAGGAAGAGGGCATGCAGGAGACGGAGAATAAACTGATCCATATCGGAAAGCCCATCGAGATGGATGAAGAGAAATTCATGGAGGAGCTTAAAGCTCTAAGTACCTATGTGGTAGAGGAACCGTCTGATATCAGAGAAGTGGTACAGCGCATGGTTCCGACCTATCATCCTCAGGAAAATCAGTAGTTGAGATAAGCCTCTGCGTAAATGCGGGGGCTTTCTTTTGTATGCACGATCTTTTGCGTGCATTCCCGTACGGATTGTGTTATAATCCGAATAGCTATGCCTATGAACAATGAATATGAATTCAGGAAAGAAGGATATACAATGAAGATCCCATTTTCACCACCTGATCTGCGTGAAACCGATATAGCCGCCGTATCCGAAGCAATGCGCTCCGGATGGATAACAACAGGCCCAAAGACCAAGCTTTTTGAGCAGAAGATAGCGGAGTATGTGCATGCACCCAGAGCGGTATGCTTAAACTCGGCAACATCCTGCCTTGAGATGACGCTGCGTCTTCTGGAGATAGGCCCCGGAGATGAGGTCATCACATCCGCATATACATTTACATCGAGTGCAAGTGTGATATATCATGTGGGCGCAAAGCCCGTGCTCGTGGACACGAAAAAAGATTCATACGAAATGGATTACGACAAGCTTGAGGAAGCGGTTACTGAGCGGACCAAAGCTATAATCCCGGTGGACCTTGCGGGACTGATGTGTGATTATGACAGGATCTTCGAGATCGTTGAAAAGAAAAAGGCTCTCTTTCATCCTGAATCGGAGCTGCAGAGGGCTATCGGACGTATCGTAGTTACTGCAGACTCGGCTCACGGCCTGGGAGCAATGAGAAAAGGAAAAATGTGCGGAGAGATCGCGGATTTTACAACCTTTTCCTTCCATGCTGTAAAGAACCTTACGACCGCGGAAGGCGGTGCGCTTGTATGGCGGAGCATTCCCGGTATTCCGGATGAAAAGATATACCGGAGGCTGATGATAATGTCGCTTCACGGGCAGAGCAAGGATGCGCTTGAGAAGTCCCTGCTCGGCGGCTGGGAGTATGATATCCTTGAACTGGCATATAAATATAATATGACGGATATGGCTGCAGCTGCCGGACTGACACAGCTGGAACGCTACAGCGATACACTGAAGAGAAGAAGAGAGATCATAGACAGATATAATGAAGCCTTCCGTGACTTCCCGGTGGATGTGATCCAGAGCCCGGATGTTGTTGAGGAGTCAAGCAAGCATCTTTATATGGTGCGGGTAAAGGGCATCAACGAAGAGGAACGTAATGATCTTATCAGCCGTATGTCGGAATACGGGGTGGCGACCAATGTGCATTATAAACCGCTTCCTCTTTATTCTGCGTATATTGCGCTGGGCTTTGATATTAAGGATTATCCCAATTCCTTCCATCAGTATGAAAACGAGATCACGCTGCCTCTGAATACCTGCATTACGGATGAAGAGGTTGAGTATGTTATTGATGCCTTCGGAAAGGCTCTGAACCTGACTCCGGCGCCAAAGGCAAAACGTGAGCTGGTTCCTTTTGAGAAAAAGGTATGGCTGTCGTCACCGACCATGCATGGCTCTGAAATGACCTACGTGCAGGAGGCATTTGCCACAAACTGGATGTCAACTGTCGGTGAGAATATTAATGCTGTGGAACGGCTTACCGCGGAAAAGGTGGGCAGGAAATACTGCGTCGGTCTTTCGGCAGGTACGGCTGCGCTTCATCTCGCGATCAAGCTTGCAGCGGAGCAGCTTTACGGACAGGCCGATCCCATCAGGGGCGCACTGGCAGGGAAAAAAGTCTTTTGCAGTGATGTGACCTTTGACGCAACGGTAAACCCAATAGCCTATGAAGGCGGTGAAGCAGTATTTATCGATTCCGAGCGGGAAACCTGGAATATGGATCCGGTAGCTCTTGAGAAGGCTTTTGAGATATATCCCGAAGTAAGGATAGTAATGCTGGTCCACCTTTACGGAACTCCGGCCAAAATGGACGAGATCCGGGAGATATGTGACAGGCATAATGCACTGATCATCGAAGATGCGGCGGAGTCCTTCGGCGCATCATATAAGGGAAAGCAGACAGGCAGCTTCGGCAATCCGTCCGGCGTGCTTTCTGCAAACGGCAATAAGATCATCACAGGCTCCTGCGGAGGCATGCTCCTTACGGATGATGAGGAGATGGCAAACAAGGTACGCAAATGGTCCACCCAGAGCCGCGAGGATGCACCATGGTATCAGCATGAGGAGCTTGGCTATAATTACAGAATGAGTAATGTCATCGCCGGAGTTATAAGGGGTCAGCTGCCGTGGCTTGAAACGCATATCGAACAGAAGAAGAGGATTTATTACCGTTATCTGGAGGGACTTAAGGATCTTCCGGTAGACATGAACCCCTTCCTTCCGTGTTCTGAACCGAACTTCTGGCTTTCCTGCCTTACGATACGTCCTGAGGCCATGGCCCGTCATGTGAGAGGAGAAAAGGATGTATTATACCTGAAGGAAAAGGGAAAAACATCTCCGTCAGAGATACTTGATCTCCTTGCGGCATACAATGCGGAAGGGCGCCCCATATGGAAACCCATGCATATGCAGCCCATTTACCGCTCACATCCCTACATAACCGCTACGGGAAGCGGCAGGGCAAGAAGCAATGCATATATTGACGAGGGTGTGATCTCAGATGTCGGAGATGATATTTTCAACAGAGGTCTGTGCCTTCCCAGCGATAATAAGATGACAATAGAGGAGCAGGATGTGATCATTGAACTGATACACCGCTGTTTTGACTAGTCGTGAAAAGATAAGGATGCTGCAGTAATATGAAAAAGATGGACGCTATGTATATATGTACCACGCCTTTTCAGGTCATGTCGGCCATAAGCCTGGCTGTTGACAAAAAGGAACGGGCGGATCTTTATATCGATCCGCAGTTTGATGAGGCGGCTGCTCTGGGAGAAAGGATCCGTGCCCAGGGTATATTTGAATCGGTGGTGGTACTGGATGATCTGGAAAGCATAAGAAAGGTACGCTTTGCCGCGGGAAAGATCAGACGTTATTCGGCAGTAATCTCGCTTTATGCACATATTGACAGGGCGGCTGAGGAGATACTGCTTCCGGACAGGGTTTACCGGAGAATGTACGCCACAAGAAATGTATTCATAGCAAATATCCTGATGCTGTACATTTCAAAGAATAATATTATGACCAAAACCTGTTACTTTGACGACGGAGAGGGCAGCTATGATAATGTCAAT
>ONWK01000232.1 GCA_900321505.1 uncultured Eubacteriales bacterium | reverse complement strand
TGTTGATGCCAGAACATCCTACAGCTCCAAAGCTGAAAACACTGCATATACTGCACAGAATACGCAGTATACACAGAAGCCCGAAGGTCCGTCCTTCTGGTCATGGCTTGGAAATACACTTGGTTCGCTGGTAAAGAAGAGCATGGATAACTACCTTGTAGTTTCTCACGAGGGCGTAGTAAAGTTCAGGATGTCAATCTTTGTACTCGTTATCCTCTTCATGGTATTCCACGGAACACTGCTTGTAGCCATGGTAGTATCGCTCTTCTTCGGTGTAAAGTACAGCTTCGCCGGTAAGGACGATCTGTCAAGGGCAAACGCAGTTATGGACAGAGCCGGAAATTCCGCAGCTGAATGGTGGGGAAACCACAGCGCAAACCCTGAAGTAGATGACCTCTGCCGCAAGTATGATGCAGATGATATCAGAAACAAGAAGTAAGTCATAATTAAGGAAAGCCCTGTGCACGAAGGAAACGGCACAGGGCTTGATTTGTTACTGCGGGCCGGATGATCCCATTGCCGCACTGACTCTGAAGAATACGGTTTGTGATACAATCGCATTAACAGCATCTGCCACCAGCTGCGACCAGGTAAGGCCGTTCAGGCTCCAGACGGCCTTCATCCTTTTCAGGTTGCCGGCGCCGAGGACTTCCTTTCCCTCGGGCAGGATCACGAACATGAACAGCGGATCCAGAAGGATGTTCATCAGACTTCCGAGAGCAACGCCGAAACCGGCCTCTTTGGCGTAGCCGGCATTTCGTCTTCGCTTATTCAGTTTTTCATAGGGTGCTGAAAAGATACTATAAAAAACCCTTGACATGTTAGCTTTAACTAACTATACTTGTGTGTGGTTAGGAAGTGCTAACCTGTTTTTATCATGTGCGCGATACGGTTTTCAGGCGGTTTCTTTCCCTGCTTACGGGAGAGAGAAAGTCACCTGAAGGCCGGATAGCTTACTGTTTAGGAGGGATGGAATTGAAGACACTGAGAGATGTACAGATCGGTGGTACGGCAACTGTGGTGAAGCTGCAGGGTGAAGGAGCAGTCAGGCGCCGGATCATGGATATGGGAATCACGAAGGGTGTGGAGATCTATGTCAGAAAGGTCGCACCTCTGGGAGATCCCGTAGAGATCACCGTGAGAGGCTACGAGCTGTCCGTTCGTAAGGCGGATGCGGAAAAAATAGAGGTAGAGTAGATTATTTTTTTTGAATACAGGTTAGAGCAAACTAATGATAGTTTGTAATAACTACAGAAAGGGAAAATGATGAGCATACGTATCGCCCTCGCAGGAAATCCGAACTGCGGGAAGACAACATTATTCAATGCTCTGACCGGTGCCAACCAGTATGTGGGCAACTGGCCGGGAGTTACGGTTGAAAAAAAGGAAGGCAAGCTGAAGGGTAATAAGGAGGTCCGGATCGAGGACCTTCCGGGTATTTATTCCCTGTCGCCATATACGCTGGAGGAGGTTGTTGCGAGAAATTATCTGATCGGGCAGCGGCCGGACGCCATCATCAATATCGTGGACGGAACCAATCTGGAGCGCAACCTGTACCTGACGACCCAGGTTCTGGAGCTTGGTATCCCGGTTGTTGTAGCTGTAAACATGATGGATCTTGTGGAGAAAAACGGCGACAGGATCAACACCAAAGCACTTTCCGACAAGCTGGGAGTTCCGGTAATGGAGATCTCAGCCATGAAAGGCACCGGTATCGATAAGGTTACGGAAAAGGCTATCGAGCTTGCAAAGGCCGGTAAGGTTGCGGAAAGAAAGCATTCCTTCTCCAAGGAAGTGGAAGAATACATACAGCAGGTAGAGGAGAAGCTTCCTTCGGATATCAAAGAGGAAGAGCGCCGGTTCTTTGCCATCAAGCTTCTGGAGCGGGACGACAAGGTTGCCGAGATGGCGGAAAACCTTCCGGATGTGTCAGAGGAGATACATGCGATGGAGGGGGCCTTCGATGATGACACCGAAAGCATCATCACAAATGAGAGGTACAACTTTATCTCTTCCATCATTTCCGGGGTGCTGAAGAAAAAGCATACAGGAACAAAGATGAACACATCGGATAAGATCGACAGGATCGTAACCAACCGCTGGCTGGCTATCCCGATCTTCGCACTTATAATGTTCATCGTGTACTATGTTTCCATATCAACCATTGGTACCTGGGCCACAGACTGGGTTAACGACGGCGTTTTCGGCGACGGCTTCCATCTCTTCGGAATGAGCGGGGATTATGACGAAGAAACGGACAAGTGGGCAGAAGAGTATGTATTTGTTGATAATGTAAAGGCTGTGATCGATAAGGCGGCAGCAGATGAAAGCGTTGTCGGTGCCGAAGATCTGCAGGGCGCTTTTGAGGACGGAGACCTGGATGGCTTCACAGAAGCGTATGGATTCTATGCTGACGATCTGATCGAAAAGGGCTATGCCATCGACGAAGCTCTGGAGGAGTCAGGGGCCCTGAATGAGGATGGAGAATTCGACTCACCCGATCCTGCCGAGTACGGAACCTGGGTGCCCAGTATCCCGAGCCTGGCTGAGAAAGGACTGGATGCGATCAACTGTGCAGAGTGGCTGAAAAGCCTGATCCTGGACGGTATCATTGCCGGCGTAGGAGCTGTGCTTGGCTTCCTGCCGCAGATGCTGGTGCTCTTTATCTTCCTTGCTATTCTTGAGGAATGCGGATATATGGCCCGTGTGGCCTTCATCATGGACAGGATCTTCCGGAAGTTCGGACTGTCCGGTAAATCCTTCATTCCGGTTCTCATCGGAACTGGCTGCGGTGTGCCGGGTATAATGGCAAGCCGTACCATCGAAAATGAAAGAGACCGTCGTATGACGATCATGACTACAACCTTTATCCCCTGCGGTGCGAAGCTGCCCATCATTTCCCTGATCGCAGCAGCTCTGTTCCACGGATCTGCATGGGTGGCATGGAGCGCATATTTCATCGGAATAGCGGCTATCGTTCTCTCCGGTATCCTTCTGAAGAAGACAAAGATGTTTGCAGGAGATCCCGCACCGTTTGTTATGGAGCTTCCGGCGTACCATGCTCCGAAGGTCGGCGCAGTGCTCCGGTCCATGTGGGAGCGTGGCTGGTCCTTTATCAAGAAGGCCGGAACGATCATTCTGCTTTCATCCATCCTGATCTGGGCAGGCAAGTCCTTTGGCTGGGCAGAAGGAGCCTTTGGCTTCAATCCGGATATTGCTCTGGAAGACAGTATTCTGGGCAAGATCGGAAGCGGTATCATGTGGATATTTGCGCCTCTCGGCTTCGACAATATCCGCGCTACCATCGCAACGATCATGGGACTCGTGGCAAAGGAAGAGGTTGTCGGCGTATTCGGCGTTCTAGATTTCGAGGGAATGACACGTCTGGCAGGCTTCTCATTCCTGATCTTCAATCTGCTCTGCGCACCCTGCTTCGCAGCCATCGGTGCGATCAAGAGGGAAATGAACTCGGCAAAATGGACCTGGTTTGCGATCGGTTACCAGTGTGCGTTCGCATACTTTGTAGCGATCTGCGTATATCAGATCGGTATGCTGATAACAGGAACCTTCAGTGCCTGGGCAATCCTGGCCTTCCTGCTCCTGATCGGTTTTGCGTTCCTGCTCTTCAGGCCCTATAAGGAGAGCCAGAAGCTGGAAATAAAGATGAAGAAGACGGCATAAATGGGGTAAATGATGTTATCCTGAGTCGGGTACGGAGCAATGGCGTTTCGTACCCGGCTCAGGATTCCGGCATATAATGAGATCAGAGGAAAAAGAGATGGACGGAATATTAGGAACAATATTGGTGCTAGTCATCCTGTTGGCGGTATTAACGCTGGTTATACGCAGCATGATCCGTGATAAGAAGGCCGGAAAGTCCGTGATCTGCGGAGGAAGCTGCCAAAGCTGCGGAGGCTGCTGCAGCACCTGCAGAGGCTGCACGGGAAGAGCAAAGCATCCTGAGTCATGCAGTGCCGGAGTACGGAATATGCACGAAGCATAGAAGGCTC
>ONWK01000014.1 GCA_900321505.1 uncultured Eubacteriales bacterium | reverse complement strand
AATGAGCAGGAACGGTTCTCCGTCAGTCGGAATAAAGACGCGCTTTATGTTTGGCATTATGAAAATGATGCAGAAGAAAGGCTGGAATTCATCGCCTGTTGAGACAGAATACTGGCAGGACAAGGGGTGGCTTGACGGAAAGAAACCGTGGAGTTGACAATTGGTCCAACCCTCTTTTTATATTCCTCAAAACTTATGATGTCTGACAAGGTGAGTGATTTCGATGGATACATTAGAACTGATCATTTTGGTCTACCTGATCATAATCAACATTTTGGCATTTCTTCTATATGGAATAGATAAAAGGAAGGCTGTCAGGAAGAAGTGGCGGATACCTGAGTCCTGGCTGATCATGCTGGCGGTTATCGGCGGCCCGCTTGGGGCCTTTCTTGGAATGCAGGTATTCCATCATAAGACTAAGAAAATGAAGTTCTGCGTTACAGTACCGTTTTTTCTGCTTATATGGATTACAATAGTAGTGTTTCTTTTTCTGTTCAGGCCGTAGGCATCCGATACAGGTGATTCTGTTAACTTTATAATAAACAGCACCATCAGTTAAGCTGACGGTGCTGTTTTTTCAAAGTCCTGTACCGGCATGGGCTTATAGAAGTAGTAGCCTTGCATTTCGGAGCTTCCCTGGCTTCGAAGGAATTCCGCCTGTTCCTTAGTTTCTACGCCTTCGGTGATCATCTGCATACCCAGAGACCGGATCATACGGATCATATATCCTATGATTATCTTTCCCTTTTCAGGATCCCCGGCGTCCGACAGGAAACGCAGATCCAGCTTGATCCGATCCACCGGTACTTCCTTCAGCATATGAAGGGAGGAATAACCGCTGCCGAAATCATCCATTTCCACGTGGAAACCATATTCCCTCAGTTTCTCGGTTGTTCGGATCAGTAGTTCGGAATTCTCGGCGTAGGCTGTTTCAGTGATCTCAATCCGAAGCTGCTCCGGTTTCAGATCATAGCGACTGATCAGATTATGAAAATGTTCAGGTATGTCCCTGTCCTCCCGGATATCGCAGCGAGATACATTTACAGAGACGAAACGCCGGATTCCCTGTTCATTCCAACGGTGAAGGTCCTGACAGACTCTGTCCCAGACATAACTGTCCAGATCGAAGATCAGACCGGATTCCTCCAATGTGGAAATGAAATCTGTAGGCTGCAGCCAGCCAAGCTTCGTATGATCCCATCGGCAAAGGGCTTCCGCTCCGGTAATACTGCCTGTATCATAGTCTACCTGCGGCTGATACCAGACCTGAATGTCCCCGGCTTCCAAAGCAATGGGCAGCTGGTTGATCACTTCAGCTATATGCTTGCCCTTTTCCCACTGTTCCGGATTATAGAATTCGTAACCGTCGCTGCGCATCTCCCGGACTCTTTTTTCAGCCACGCGGGCAAGATCCAACATATGATCCACATCTATTTCCCGGTAATCTTCAGGTGTCAGAACGTATACACCGCCGCAGATCTGTACCCGGGTTTTCTTTCCCTGATCAAGGAAATAAGTTCGTACGGAATCGATAACTTCGCTGTCGTCCCATTTCAGTTTTTCATCTCCTCCGGCACAGCGGAGAACCGCAAAGCGGTCCGCATTGATCCGGCACATGGTCTCTGTATCAGTCAGGGTTTTTCTG
Source organism: uncultured Eubacteriales bacterium (assembly GCA_900321505.1). Classification (GTDB taxonomy): domain Bacteria; phylum Bacillota; class Clostridia; order Lachnospirales; family Lachnospiraceae; genus Eubacterium_Q. The sequence goes on along the minus strand of ONWK01000014.1, from coordinate 1,992 downwards.
GTTTTATCCGCCCAATAACACAGAAGCTCATCTCCGGCATCCCAACCCAGACTGTCATTGATGAATTTGAAATTTTTAATATTCACGTAAGCCAGAAGATAAGGTACATCCGGATGGGTGCTCAGCAATTCCACAACCCGTTTCCGGAACCCACGCATGCTGAAAACTCCGGTCAGAGGATCATGATCGATCATCTGTTGAAGCTTCTCCTCATTTTTCCTTCGCATCGAGTGGACCCGCTGAACGCCAATGATGATCAGGGCCACAAAGAGCAGGAGAATGAGAAGAATGAAAAGCCAATATTTATAAATAAAATCACCGAAATCCATCCGATACAGTCGACGTGAGGTATAGTCCAGGATCACGGCCTGCCGTTCCGTATCCTGCATTGAGGCAATACCATCGTTCAGGCGTTGGATGATCTCGCGTCCCTTTGATGTGTCGGCAGTACCGGCACGAAAATCCATGGAAAACATGGAGGAGGGCTGGACCTCAAGATCGGAGTAGGATGGTTTCTGAAGAATATAGCTCCATACATAGGAATTATGAAGCAGCGCATTTACCTCTTTTGAACGAAGGGCCTTGACGCATTCCTGCATGGTATCGTACATCGTGATCTCTATATCGGGATACAGCTGATGAACTGTTTCCGCTGCACCGCTGAGGGATCGGAGCATGCCTACCTTGAGAACGTTGATGGGCGGCATTTCATGATGGCCTTCCGTTACCAGGGTAAAGGGCGTCTGGAGTAGATTGTCAGAGACTATGCTGGTCTGTCCGGAGGTGCTTTTTATAGCGCTTCCGAAGGGCAGGAGCACATCATAGGACGGATTGTCCAGTGCATCCTTAAGAGTTGCTTCTTCCAGGGATTTAAATGTAACGTCGTATCCGGCATTCTTTGCTGCAGAGCGCATTAAATCAACGCCGATACCAACAATCTCCCCGGTATCCGCATCCTGATAGAAGATAGGACAGCGATCCGTCGGCGCTCCAACTGTGAGTATTTCCCCCTGATCGTCTTCCGCAGCGGCAAACGACGAAACAGCGCAGCTCAGCGTAAGGAACACATATAGAAAAAGGATCAGTAATAGTTTGATGGATGATGTAATATTTCCTTTCATGCAGCTCCTCCAAATATCTGTACAGTTACAAATATATTATATAGTATTTATATGAATTCTACTATCATAAAAAAGAAAAATCTTAATTTTTAAACCCTTATTTTGTAAGAAAGAGGTCGATATACACGTTGTCTTTAATGCCATTCCTATTTATAATAAAAAGAAAGTGTACAGGCTTTTTGGAAGGGAATAATTGGAACAGGTTTTAAGATGATGAACGATATTTATTACATAAACGGAACTGCATATGCGGGTAAATCAACCATGGTGAAGCTTCTTGCAGAAAAATATGACGGTATCGCCTGCGAGGAAAATTATCATGATCAATTGGTAGATGAAAAACTTGATAAGAATGAGTTCCCTTGTCTTTGCTATACCAGAGATCTTCAGGATTGGCGCGATTTTATCCGAAGAACGCCGGATGAATATGCTGCCTGGTTGCGCGGCGTTGCCAAAGAATGCGAAGTGCTGGAACTCAGAATACTTGAAGATTTAAAGAAACAGGGGCGGAAGATATTTGTTGATACGAATATCTCGATAGAAACACTGAAAAAGATTTCCGATGAAGATCATGTTCTTGTGATGCTTTCCGATCAGATGGTATCAGTAAACAGATTCTTTGAGCGTCCGGACAGGGAGAAACAGTTTTTGTATCAGCTTCTGATGCAGGAACCGGATCCCGAATCGGCAATGGCAAACTTCAGGGAGATGCTGATGCGGGCGAATTCGAAGGAAGCATATGATACATTTCTTCATTCCGGATTCAAGGTATTGCTGCGTGATGATAACAGAACTGTAGAAGAAACAATGAAAATAGTGGAAGAAATGCTGAGGTTGAAAAAATGAGTGTATTGTTGGAAACAGATAGATT
>ONWK01000405.1 GCA_900321505.1 uncultured Eubacteriales bacterium | reverse complement strand
TATGCCTTCCGAATGGTGGAAGAGGGCAAATGGCAGTGGAAAATTATCCGGGATGTGTAGTGCATTTGCCTGCAGCCAGAGCTGCAGGCATTTTTGTTTCCGCGGCAATGGGGGGAGAAGGTTTTGAATTTCGGATGGGGAACAGGGCCCTGGATTTCTTCAACGGGAACTATTCCTGCACGGCTGCGAAGACGCCCGGCTTTTCCTGAACCGGTTTATCGGGGTCACGCGTGAGTGTCTGGCGGGAAGTCCGTGCAATGTGCAGGTGGCGAAGGAACCACGTAAATCCCCGGGTATTTATATTTGGCTATGTTATGTTATAGTATGCTGAAGGAGGCATTTGCTTAACAGGCAAACGAGAAAATTATGGCAGTGAAATTGACTGTATCCCAATTGAAAATGAAATCTGAGATCATGGATCAAATCGAAGAAGCTGTGGATGAGTACCTCAGCTCATATAACGACAATAGTAAAGGTAACAAACAGGTTCCCACAATTGACGAACTCGAGGATATGATTTCTGAATTAAAGAGTAAAACCCGGGATATATGTCTAAAGATGATTAGGGACTCCTTGAATAGTACTGATGAGTCGGAGATGATATCGTCAAAAAAAGAGAATGCTTAGACAAGGGGGTGAAGCTGGTCAATAAAGAGCGTGCACCAAGTACCCTTCTCACCCTTCACGGGACGATTCGATTTAGCCGCACCTGTCTGGCTCCGGCCGATGATCAGAGTGCTGATATTCTTCAGAAGGAATATCACCAGAAAAATGTGTACCCATTGGACGAAGCATTGGGAGTCAGCCGACTTCCTTTTAAGATTACATGGAAAGCCATGTCAAAGATAGCAAAGACTGCAACAAGAGCAACTTCCTTCAGCGAAGCTGCAGAGGAGCTTTCAAAGGTATTCGGCGAAAACATCAGCACATCAACCGTTGAACGCGTCACGGAATTCGTCGGGAGCTTAATGCTTCAAAAGCAATATGATATGGCAAAAGAAGCCGAACAGACATTGGGAAAAAGAAGAATTGATTCCCGACGAATCCACAAGCAGACAAACGATGTGCTGTATTTTGAGACGGGTGGCGCAATGGTCCACGTCAGAGATAAGGAACATGTTGGAATGACCAACGAAGAAATCGAAGCGGAGAGTAATCCTATAAAAAAGGAGCACCCCCCAGGCTGGACAGAAAGTAAGCATGCGATATGTTTTCATGCAAAAGACATCAAGTATTATTTTGAAAAGCCGGATGGTACTCGTTATTCAGGCAGGTATGACGATTGCCTGACGTTATTGAAGGGAAATAGCAACATAAAGATAATCGGGCACAGGATTGAGAATCGAGATTGTATCGGATTTATTGGAAAGTCGGACCATTTTCAATATCATATTCAGGCATTAGCTGAACGAAATGACTGGACATATACTTCAACCGTGGTCATTCTAAGCGACGGTGCAGCGTGGATGAAGTCAGCAATAGAAATAACTTTCAACAGAAGGAGTGTAATCCAAATACTGGACCTGTTTCATGCAAAGGAAAACGCAAGGAAGTTTGCAAACGGTATAAAAGACACTGATACATCCAGAAAGCGGTACGCAGATCATCTTTGTGAACTGATAGAAAACGGAAAAGTATCACAGCTTTTAAAAGAGCTGAAACCATATGAGAATGAAAAGATGAAGGCCGGAGTGCCCAATTTGTATATCTATATTTTGAACAATAAGAATAATATGGATTATCCCAGATATAAGAAACTGGGATTGTTTGTTGGCAGTGGTGCGATGGAAATCGAAAATATCTACGCGATACAAGACCGTATGAAACTGCCAGGTAAGAGATGGAACGTAATCAGCGGGCGAAAAATGCTCTGCCTGAAATCTCATAAAGAATCTCAAACATGGTACAAAGTAGATGAAGCTTTACACGAATATGCTTTGAACAAATAGAATGATGGTTTGTTCGATGATTACAGATATCATTTGTACTATCCCGCGATTATGAAGCAGACCCGGTGTCGAGAAACCACGGACGGAGCAGAGGCAGTCGCTGCCGCAGATCGGATTTGCAGCAGCTGACTTTTGCCGCTTCTTGGGCAGCTTAGCGGAAGACCAATCGAGATCAACGGTTCAGGATTCAAGGACAGGGAGGAGTAAGAAGGATTCTTTTCGAGATGTTCCGGACCGATCTGACAGGCAAACAATTGGAGGAAAACAAAAGGACCGGCTGCCGGTGGAGCTCCTGCCAGACCTTTTCGGAACAGCTCCGGACAGATGCAGATCATTTTCTCCATATGGCGAGTCCGGATTGCCGCAGAGAGGGGGAGGATTCCGGAATCATGGAACGAAGGAGCTCCTGGAAAGAGCGGAAAAGGTGAGG
>ONWK01000404.1 GCA_900321505.1 uncultured Eubacteriales bacterium | reverse complement strand
TTGTGATCTTCAATGTAAGAGCAAGGCTTTCCGGTTATGACAATTCGATTGAAGAAGCCAGTATGGATCTGGGAGCCAACAGACTGGTCACATTTTTTGAGATAACTTTGCCGGTGCTTGCTCCGGGCATATTGGGAGGCGCATTGCTGGCCTTCACTCTCTCAATAGATGATGTGATCATAAGCTACTTCGTATACGGACAGACTAAAACATATCCGCTTAAGGTTATGGAGTCGGTGAAGTCCGGAGTGGCGCCGGATGTAAATGCGCTTTCAACCCTGATACTGATCGGAACTATCGTATTTGTTGTTCTGACCCAGGGAGATCTTTTGAGGAATCTTATAAATAAAAGAAAAAAGCAAATACTTGAACAGGAACTGAAATAAGTATTTAGAATTTCGGAGGTAAATAATCATGAGAAAATTCAAGTTTGAAAAAAAATTAACGGTTTTATTGATGTCTGCAATGCTTTCTGCATCTTTACTGGTCGGCTGCGGAGGCTCAGGTACATCCGGTGGTGCCAGTGATGCCGGATCCTTGAACATTTTTGTCTGGACAGAATACGTTTCGGAGTCTGCTATCAAGGCGTTTGAGGAAGAGTCGGGTGTTAAGGTAAATGTTTCGACATACTCTTCAAATGAAGACCTTCTGGCAAAACTTAAATCAGAGTCTGAGGGAACATATGATGTGATCCTTCCTTCCGATTATGCTGTGGAATATCTCATAGAACAGGGAGAATTGGAGGAGCTGGACAAGGTAAAATTACCTAACCTGTCAAATATCGATCCTGCTTTTCTGGATGAGGCTTTTGATCCCGGAAATAAGTATTCCGTACCATATGAAGGCGGCGTTGCATGTATCGCAGTCAATACTGCAATGGTTGATAAGGATATAACCTCATATGACGATCTCTTCGATCCCTCACTTGCCGGACAGCTGGTCGTATTGGATGATTATCGTGCGGTAATCGGTATGACAGAGAGAAGCATGGGACTCAGCATGAGCGAGTCCGATCCCGAAAAGCTTGCAGAAGTCAGTGATAAGCTTATGACATTAAAGGATAACATTAAGCTGTATGACTCGGATTCGCCCAAGTCGGCTATGATATCAGGTGACTGTTCAGTCGGAATGATCTGGTCAGCAGAAGCAGCTTTATCAATGGATGAAAATCCGGATATCAAGGTTGTATATCCTACTGAAGGTGCATATGTGTTCCTGGATAACTGGTGCATGCCTAAGGGTGCAAAGAATGTGGACAATGCATATAAGTTCATCAACTATATGCTTTCAGCTGAAGCAGCAAAAATGAACATCGAGGAATTCCCTTATCTTTGCCCGAATACAAAGGCACTTGAGATGATGGGCGAAGACTATGTGGCAAATGAAGCCAAAAATGTTCCGTCAGATGTAATCTCTTCGGGAGAGTTTATATCAAATCTGGATACGGATACTATAGCGATCTATGATGAAATGTGGACAAAGATAAAAGAATGATAATGATATGAGAAAGAAATGAGAAAGCGCTGATTGGAGACAGATCATGAGTTATCCGAATATTGATTTTATATATTTAAATGAAGAAGATATGATAAGGGCCGGTGTGCTGGATGCGGCAAAATGTATCGAGACTATGCGTGACACAATGGCTTTATTCGGAAAGAAGGATTTCCTGTTGGGAGGACCGAAAGCGGATGAACACGGACTTCAGATGAACTTCCCGCAAAAGTCGGACATTGAAGGCTTTCCACTTGATGACGGACCTGACAGAAGATTTATGGCAATGCCTGCATATCTGGGTGGTAGATTTCATATCGCAGGTCAGAAGTATTATGGCTCCAACAGTCATAATGCGGAGCTGGGTCTCCCCAGATCGATACTTATGGTCACGCTTTCCGATGTGGATACAGGCGCTCCGAAGGCTATCATGTCGGCAAATCTGCTGTCTGCGATGAGAACGGGAGCGATGCCGGCTATGGCGGCCACTTACCTGGCTGACAGGGATTCTGAAGTATTATCTCTGATTGGCCCCGGTGTGATCAATAAATGTGCACTCATGTGTTATATGGAGGTCCTTCCGAATATCAGAAGGATCAAGATCAGAGGCTCATCCGTAAATTCCAAAACAGCGCTTTCAATGAAAGCATTTATCGAGGAAAGATATCCTCAGGTGAAAGAGATACTGATATGCGGCAGCCTGGAAGAGGCTTGCAAAGATGC
>ONWK01000146.1 GCA_900321505.1 uncultured Eubacteriales bacterium | reverse complement strand
TCTGCTGCGCGCTTAAATGTCACCAGTTCATAGGTCTTACCTTCATCAATAACGCTTATCTTTGCACCGGTGCCGTTCTTTCCTATCATGCGCATTTTCTTAAAGACCAGTCCCCTGCGAGCAAAAACCGGCTTGGGATTGCCATTCCCAAAAGGCTCCATTATCTCCAATGCGTCCGCCAGAGCTCCGTTTGCATATGAAAGAGGCAGCTCCATATCGATCAGAAGCTTTCCCTGTAAGTCTGTTTCCGTCAGTCGGCAGTTTTCATTAAGACGCTTCCGCATTTCTTCCAGCCTGTCCTCTTCCAGAGAGAATCCCGCTGCCTGCGCGTGGCCGCCATACTTGGTAAACACATCCTTAATCTCTGTCATGGCGTCATACATATGATAAGCCTCCACAGACCTCCCGGATCCTTTGAGCCCCTGCTCTGCCCTTGTTACAATAAATACGGGCTTATTGCAGAACTCCCTCATCCGGCCCGCTACGATACCTGCTATGCTTTCATGGCAGTCCGGAAGAAAAATGACCAGCACATTCATTCCATCATGCAGACCTTCCTCTATCTGAGCCTTGGCAAGCTTTACGGCTTCCTCCGTCATATTCTTGCGCGACTCATTCATTTCCTTGAGTTCACCGGCTATCCTCATGGCAGAATTAATATCATCCTCCACCAGAAGCGACAGCGCCCTGTCGGCCGAATCTATACGCCCCGTAGCATTTATACATGGTCCCAGGACAAAACCAATATGAAAAGCCGAGATTTCCGTACCTGACAGTCCCAACGCAGTAATAAGCTCTGAAATCCCCCTTGCAGGCTTCCTGCTCATGAGGCGAAGGCCCTCTTTTACCGCTATACGGTTTTCATCCTTAAGCTCCATTATATCTCCGACCGTTGCAAATGCCGCCAGCTGAAGCAGCTCCTCATCAAAAGCCTTATCAGCATATACCGAAGCGTATACGGAGCCTGTCAGTTCATTTGAATACACATACTTTATAAACTTATATGCGATCATACCGCCGCATATTCCGGAAAAAGGATAACCGCAGTCTTCCTGCTTCGGATCTACTATTGCGGCAGCTTCCGGCAGTATATACTGTCTTACACCTTCTTTTTCCTCATATGGCACTTCGTGATGATCTGTTATGACCAGCGTCATGCCCAGTTCCTTTGCCAGACGAGCCTCATTTGATGCGGATATTCCGTTATCACAGGTAAGGATATATTCAACACCGTCTTCTGAAGCCTTTGTGATCATGTCAGGATTCATCCCATAACCGTCCCTGATCCTGTGGGGAATGACATAATCCACATTAGCGCCGACAGCCCTGAGACCTCTTACCAGTATTGCCGTAGAACAGACTCCGTCTATGTCATAGTCTCCGATCACACGGATATGTGCTCCTTCTCTGACCGCCTTTGCAATTACGGATGCCGCAAGATCCATATCTTTAAAAAGCGCAGGATCATGCATATGCGCAAGGCTGCCGTGAAGATACTCTTCTGCATCCTCAGAGCTTTCTATCCCCCTGTTGCGCATAAGCCTTGCCACTGCCGTAGGGACATTCCATTCACGTCCCAGCTCAGTGAAATTTCCGCTTTTCCGGTTCAAAAACCATGCAGGCATCTGATCTGACTCCCATTCCCGACTGCACAACCAAGATGTAGTCCCCCTTGTGCGCTTACGCAATCTGCGTCCGCCACAGACCTGAAATCCTCATGCAGCCATGCTGTAAATACACAAACAGCACCGGCTCCTGTCCGGTGCTGCATAAATAAAAATATGTTTAATCTGTTATTGTCACATTTTCGACAAGATAATCCATAGCCTTACTCTGAAGTGCAGCCTGTGCAAGATACCCCCGGCCGTACGCCTCAACCGCCGAATCAATATCATCGGTACTCATACCCTGATCTGCATAATACTGCCTTACTTCATCCTCAGTATTTGTCAGCCCCGACTGCTTGAAAACATACTCAAGCTCCATGGCATAGGCAGTATCCTCCCTGGCCCTGTCACGAAGCATAGCATCATAAGATGCCTGGTCTGTATAGCCTGCCATTTCGTAAACAGAGCCATAGAGATCAGATCCGAAATACTGTTTGTAGGATTCCAGCTGCTTCTCATACTGGTCGTTATAGACCTTCGTAAGGTTGTCAATATACTTCTCCGGATATGCGTTCACGGCACTGTTTTCCGAAAGTGAGGAGCTTATTGCAGACCTTAAGTTCCTGTCATAGTACGAATCTATTATGGACTGCCTGTACTCCGCAACCGTTGCATATTCTGTATTCGCTGCCACGAACTCATCATTAAGCTCAGGCGTCACATATATGCCCTCCAAAGTCACTTCATATACCGCAGTTTTCCCTGCCCTCGCGGGGTCCGGATCATCATCGGCAAATGCAACCTTTACACTGAAAGAATCACCCTTCTTGTGTCCCACTATCGCGCTGTCGAATTCTGCTGAAATCTTTTCCTCATCGATCACCATATCCTCGCCACCGTCTGCTGCAAGCGCCTCATTATATGAAACGCCGTCAATGGAGGAAGTATAGATTACGTTCACCTTATCGCCATGATCAGCCTTGAGACCTGTATCTTCCGAAATATACTCATGGCCTTTTAACATATACTCTATATCGGACTCAACTGTTTCATCCTCAGGCAGAAGCTCGGATCTGGAAAAACTGAGCGCATCAATGTCTACTGTCACATCGCCTGAATTCACACCTTTTATCGCACCGGCATCCGTCAGATACCTTGAGTAATCAATAAGTGTCGAACGGTAAAACATTATTCCGGCTGCTGCTATGACCACTATCAGAGTGGGAATGAATACTGCCCAGGCAATGGCCATAACCTTCTTCTGTTTCTGCTCCTGTCTGGCCTTTTCAATTGCCAGACGTTTTTTCTTTGACTTGCTTATATTTTCCTCTGCCATTTTAACCCTCTATGCCGAGCACCTTGTGCGAGGCACGCGCGGCGAATATCAGATTCGCCGATGCGATCATGCGATTTGGGCCCGGCACAAATCGCTGGTGAAAAATCGACTCTTTCAGAGCGATTTTTCACACTAGGCCTCCGTAAATTTAATAGAATACTTTTCAGTATTTTTTACTCAGTCATCATCCTCATCATCCGAAGGCGGGAACTTAACCCTGAGCACATACCAGAGGGCACCGGTCACGCATACGGACGAATATGTTCCGCAGATAAGACCGATGATAAGCGGAAGTGCGAATTCCCTTATGGATGAAACACCCAGGATATAAAGCACAACTACCATTATGACTGTGGTCAGTGAAGTAAATATACTTCTTGAAAGAGTCTGGGATATGCTCTTGTTGACCATTCCGTCCAGAGTATCTTTTCGCCTCATAGCCTTTTTGTTTTCTCTTATTCGGTCAAATATGACTATGGTGGCGTTTATGGAATATCCGACTATGGTAAGCATACATGCGATGAACGTAGAGCTTACCGACAGCCTGATAAGTGCATAGAATGTAAGTGTTACCATTACGTCATGAAGAAGCGCTACAACCGAGCTGACACCGAAACGGATATCGCTGAATCTTACCCAGATGTAAAGCAGCATGCAGACTGCAGCAACAAGCACTGCCACCAGCGACTCTCTCTTCATCTCGCCTGATATGGTGGAACCTATGGTCTCGGATGTGATCTGAGTCTCGGAAACACCCTGCTCGGAAATCATGTAATCAATGAATTCCTGTCTCTGCTCCACATCCATTACTCTTGATTTGAAGATAACCTCATTACTGTCATTAAC
>ONWK01000402.1 GCA_900321505.1 uncultured Eubacteriales bacterium | reverse complement strand
GCCGGCGTATAATCCCAAAATATAAAAGGCAAGGGCGTCTTGGAGAACGATAGTTCTCTGAGGCGCTTTTTTTCTTTTTCCGGATAAGTGTGACGGGCGCCACGCCGCATGATCTCCGGAAAAAGTATGGATCGTAACATATTTCGTGAGATATATACGGGATAACAGATTCGAACAGGAGGAAAAAAGAAAATGGAAAAGACAAATGTACCCGAGATCTTTGGTTCTATGGTATTTGATGACCGTCAGATGCGTGAGCGCCTTTCCGAGGAGGTTTATTCTTCCCTGAAAAAGACTATTGATGAGAATGTACGTCTGGATGAAAAGGTTGCTGAAGCAGTAGCAGTGGAAATGAAAAAGTGGGCCATCGAAAAGGGAGCTACACATTTCACACACTGGTTCCAGCCCCTTACAGGCGTTACAGCCGAGAAGCATGACAGTTTTATCGAGCCTACTGGTGACGGCGGTGTCATGATGGAGTTCTCCGGTAAGGAGCTCATCAAGGGCGAGCCGGATGCATCCTCCTTCCCTTCAGGCGGACTTCGGGCTACATTTGAGGCAAGAGGCTATACAGCATGGGATCCCACATCCTATGCATTTATCAAGGATCATACACTCTGCATCCCCACGGCATTCTGTTCCTATTCGGGTGAAGCGCTTGACAAGAAGACACCGCTGCTCCGTTCCATGCAGGCACTGAACCGTCAGGCTCTCCGTGTGCTGAAGCTGTTTGGAAATGAGGATGTTAAGCATGTATCCACCAGCGTAGGTCCGGAGCAGGAATATTTCCTTATCGACCAGAAGATGTTTGACAAGCGTCCCGACCTGATGTACACCGGACGGACTCTGTTCGGCGCGCGTCCTCCCAAGGGACAGGAGATGGATGACCATTACTTCGGAGTTATCAAGCCCCGTATCACAGCTTATATGGAGGACCTTAATCAGGAGCTCTGGAAGCTGGGCATCCTTGCAAAGACCGAGCATAACGAGGTGGCTCCGGCACAGCACGAGCTGGCACCGATCTACAGCACCACAAATATCGCAACAGACCATAACCAGCTGACCATGGAGATCATGCAGAAGGTGGCAAAGCGTCATGGCCTTGTGTGCCTGCTTCATGAGAAGCCCTTCGCAGGCGTAAATGGTTCCGGTAAGCACAATAACTGGTCTATAGCTACGGACACCGGCGTTAACCTGCTTTCACCCGGTGAGACACCGTATGAAAATGCACAATTCCTTCTTTTCCTTTGTGCGGTGATCCAGGCAGTGGATGATTATCAGGATCTGCTCCGTCTGTCCGTAGCAACAGCCGGCAATGATCATCGTCTTGGAGCAAATGAAGCGCCCCCGGCTATCATTTCCGTATTCCTCGGAGAGGAACTTACAGGCATACTGAATGCCATCAAGAACGACACCCCTTACGAGGGAGTGGAGAAGGTTATAATGAAGCTGGGCGTGCATGTCCTTCCGAGATTCTCCAGGGATACCACAGACAGAAACAGAACATCACCCTTTGCTTTCACCGGTAATAAGTTTGAGTTCCGCTCCCTGGGTTCTTCCAACAGTATTGCCTGTGCAAATATCATGCTGAATTCGGCTGTTGCTGAGAGTCTTCGTCAGTATGCTGACGAGCTTGAGGGTGCGTCAGATTTTGAGAGTGCGCTGCATAATCTGATCAAGCGTGTGATCACAGACCATCAGAGGATACTCTTCGACGGCAACGGTTACGGTGATGACTGGATCAGGGAAGCTACAGAGGTCCGCGGTCTCCTGAATCTGAAGACTACTCCGGATGCCATGCCGAAGCTTCTGGATGAAAAGAATGTAAAGATGCTCACGGCGCATAAGGTATTTACCGAGGCAGAGCTGAAGAGCCGCTGTGAGATCATGCTTGAGAATTACAATAAGACGGTCAATATCGAAGGCCTTACCATGGTAGATATGGTCCGCAAGGATTATCTGCCTGCGATCGAGGAATATCTCTACACACTGGCACGTGCGGTTGAATCCATAAAGAACATCAGCGCAGATGTTAAGTGCAAATATGAGATCTCAACTATCGAAAAGCTGACTGACCTTACTGATAATATCCTGGATGCGGTAACGGATCTTGAAGAAGAGCTTGCTAAGCTGAAGGAGATGGAGGATGTGATAAAGACCTCCGAGGTAATCCGCGACGAGGTTCTTCCGAGAATGAATACACTTCGCGGCTATGTGGATGCGGCAGAGATGCTTACATCCGGAAAGTACTGGCCGGTACCCAGCTACGGCAGGATACTGATGACAGTATAATCAGAAAACCGGGGACGGTTCCCGAAATGTCAAGGAACCGTCCCCGTTTTTTTGCGCGATGATTGCGCGATCATGTCTGATCCAGAACCTCCTCCGGATCCTTTGCCATATCGGCCTTCCGGATATAGATATCACTGAGGGTGTAGGCCGTATCGCGGTCGAGCCCGCCGTCTATGCACATTCTGCTTATTACCGCAGCCGAAACCACCAGATGGTAGATCATATTTCTCAGGGGATTGTCGGAAAGAGTTCCTCTGTTATCCTGGAATTTCTGCCGGGCGATCCTGAAGCGGTCCCGGACACCCTCCACATCACCGGATTTGATTCGGAGTGCACTACAGGCATGGATCTGCAGGAATTCAATGCGTTGCTCCTTGATGAGGATGAGCAGGAGGGCGCGCAGTG
>ONWK01000352.1 GCA_900321505.1 uncultured Eubacteriales bacterium | reverse complement strand
TTATCCGCTGCTGGATAATGATCTTCTTGCGGCAGAATCTGAAGGCATAGATCCCGCATATCTGGATGTGCCGAGGGAGAACCTTGAGGCTGTAAGCCAGCTGGTGAGGGATGCGGGACTTGAGCTGGGCGACGATCCGGAATTTGCCGTTGCAAGGCTGAGTTCATATTATCAGCAGAACATCCCCTATACTATCAGGCCCGGGGCAACGCCCAAATCAGAGGATTTCGTAAATTATTTCCTGACAAAGAACAGGAAGGGTTACTGTGCCCACTTTGCAAGTGCGGCTACGCTGGCATTCAGATCCATCGGGATACCGGCCCGGTACTGTGAAGGTTATGCGCTCTCCTATTCGCAGATCATTTCCAACGGTTCTCTGGAGGAAAACGGGGAAGAGCTTTATTCCAAATACTATGACGGGTATAATGCACTTGGAAAGACGGGTCTTATCTCGGTAGATGCCACAGACGCAAACGCCCATGCCTGGGTTGAGATATACGTGAGCGGAAAAGGCTGGGTCGTTGCGGACGTAACACCTTCCACAACACTGGATGAGGATGATGAGACATCTAATTTCTGGGATGTATTCAATAATCTCTTCGGTGACGGTGATGAGGATAATGCCGATGCGGGTAATGACGGCGGAGGAAATGGATTCAATATCGCGATCGGTGACAAAACCCTTCGTATCGCCGCATTTATAATAATCGGTATCCTGCTTGCCTTCGGACTTTTCCTGCTTGGAAAACACTTCAGACCGGAGATCAGGTATTATATCGACTACAGACGAGGAGGCCCGGCGGAGAAGCTTATCCTTTATTACAGCCGTAAGCTGAGAAAGAGAAAGAAGGATAAGGAGCTTCAGGCCTGTGTGAACTATCGTGAACAGACGGAGTGTCTATACGACAGGAAGCTTTCGGCGGGAGCGGCCGATACTGAGCTTATGCAGTACAGGCTGCCTGAAAAGATTGACGGAAAGAGAAGAGATTCCGAAACGCTGGAGGAGCTTATCGCTACTCTGGAGTACGCTGGTTTCTCTGGCGGTGAAATAACTGAAGATGCCTTTAACAGGGCTGTGGCGCAGGTGGATGAGCTCTTTAGGAAAGAATAGATGCCTGTGGGAAAGGAGCTGTAAGTATGAAAAGCGATCGTACCGTAAGGGCTGAAAGGAGAAGGATCTGGTGGGCGAGTCTGAATCAGATGACTCGTACACTGATCCTTATCGGAGTTGTTGTCCTGCTCGTGATGGCGGGAATATGGATCAAATCCACCTTCTTTGAGAAAAAGGAGCCGGAGATCACATCCGAATACATCACCGGCAAGCTGGATGTTGCAAGCGAGCTGGCAACCGCCGAACTGACCTACTCCGGCATGGTGCGTTACGAGGACGGAAGCATTCCTTTCCTCACAAAAAAGGCATTTTCCATGATCTATACCGGAAGTGTAAAGGCAGGCATTGATTTTTCCGAGATCAAGGTGGATGTAAAGCCTGATTCTGTTGTGGTTACGCTGCCGGAGACCAAGATCCTTTCTGTCAAGATCGATCCGGGTTCGGTCAGCTTCTATGATGAAAGCTCGGCCTTGTTTAACTGGAAGGATAATGAGGATGTCACAACGGCGATGGCAAAGGCCGAGAGTGATATCCAGGCAAATGTGGATATGAATGCGCTTATGGAAAAAGCCGAGGAGCAGACCGAGACGCTGATAAGGGCGCTTCTGGAAGATTCCATAGGCGAAAAGCAGCTGATCATTAAGCACAAGAAAAAGGTGAACTAGAGTCCGGGAGTTGTCAGACAATTCTAACAAAAATAGGCAAATTTTTTGATAAATTATGAAAAAACCCTTGACGTGTCGGACAATAAGTGATACAATAGCCTTACAAACAAGAAAAACAAATGCAGCAGGGAGCTGCATCTTATAAGCACCATGACGGTGCTAAAATAAAAGAAAGGAAGGTATTTCTTTATACGCGAGATACGCAGGCTGACAGAGAAGTGTGGGAATATTGGAAGTCCATAGTTGGTAGGTTACGAACGTCGAATAGTTGGAGAGCTGTATAGAATATCATGTAGAAACAGCGGCCAGACGGTAACGGTTGATCGGAAGACATGGAACTTTGGATGCATCCGGGGATGTGGAAACCGGGATGGTAGATTTGAGAAGAGTGCATGGATCTGAATCAGTAGTATCGGACGATTTTGATACGGAAGCTTCGCTCGAGAGGCTTTAGGCCCGGTGAAGTACCGTTTAGAAAAACTGAATATCTTAAAACTTAAATGTTTTCCAGGGCTTCACCCGAGATGAAGCCCTGGTTTTACTTTTGCGCGTAACTACAAGCGGTGCGTTCAAATATATAAAAAGCGTGGCTGAGAGCTTGCTCTCAATCCACGCTTTTTATATATTTGAACATAGCGCGCCAGCGCGACATCGACGGCGCATAGCGCCGGAGATGCGCACCGCTGAAATAAAACAGCGCGACATCGACGGCGCATAGCGCCGGAGATGCGCACCGAAAAAAAATATGTAGCTTTTTTTCATGCTTTAGTATAAAATACTACTTTGAGTAAAAATCTAAGTGTCTGGCGCCCGGTTGGCGTCAGCTCAAAGGAGGATATAATGGATAAGGACGAGAAGAAAGAATTTTACCTCAGTGTTTACAGGCATTCGCTGGCACATATTCTGGCTAAAGCCGTTATGGAGATCTTCGGAAAAGAAAATGTACAGATCACCATCGGACCGCAGATTGCTGACGGAGCATATTATGATTTTGAACTTCCCAGAACAGTTACCCAGGAAGATTTCAAGACCATAGAAGATAAGATGCGTGAGATCATCAAGCGTCGTGAGGACTGGACACGTAAGGAAGTTACCAAGGAAGAAGCCCTTGAAATGTTTAAGGATCAGCGCTTTAAGGTTGAACTTATCAATGAACTTCCCGAGGACGAGATCATCACGGTTTACTTTACGGGAGATGATTATGTGGATCTTTGCCGAGGACCTCATGTATCGAATTCCCAGGAACTGATGAATGCGGCTTTCCAGGTTAAATCCGCATCGGGTTCTTACTGGAGAGGTGATGAGAAGCGTGACCGTCTCCAGAGAATCTATATCTATGCCTTCCCCAGCAAGGACGAGCTAAAGGCGCATCTGCAGCTGATAAAGGAGGCTATGGAGCGTGACCATAAGAAGCTGGGCAAGGAACAGGAGCTTTTCATGTTCGATGAGACCGCGCCCGGTATGCCCTACTGGCTGCCCCGCGGCTTCAAGCTCTACAATGCACTGCTTACCTTCTGGCGTGAGCTTCATGAAGAATATGGTTATCAGGAAATCCTTGCTCCTGTGATCAACCATAAGACTCTGTGGGAAACCTCCGGCCACTGGGGTCATTATAAGGAAAATATGTTCCTTGTAACTGCGGCAAATGTGGATGAGAAGACAGGTGAAGAGAAGATCGACACCGATGTAAAATATGCCATCAAGCCCATGAACTGCCCCAATGCCATCAATGTATACAAGAATACCATGCACAGCTATAAGGAGCTTCCGCTTCGTTACAGCGAAACCCAGGTCATTCACCGCAGAGAGAAGTCAGGTGAGCTGAACGGACTTTTCCGGGTACAGATGTTCCATCAGGATGATGATCATACCTTCCTTATGGAGGATCAGATAGAGCAGGAGATCTCCGATATCATGGATATTGCGGAGAAGATCTACGGAACCTTCGGACTTACCTACGTTGCAGAGCTTTCAACCAGACCTGATGATTTCATGGGCGCTCCCGAGCTCTGGGATGAGGCTGAGGCATCACTGAAGAGGATACTCGACAAGAAATACGGCGAAGGCAATTATGAGATAAATGAAGGCGATGGTGCATTTTACGGTCCGAAGATCGATCTTAAGATGAAGGACTGTATCGGACGTGAATGGCAGATGGGTACCATTCAGCTTGATTTCCAGCTGCCGCTGAATTTTGATCTCCGGTATATTGCGGCTGACGGCAAGGAGAAGCGTCCGGTTATGATCCACAGGGCAATCTTCGGATCCTTTGAACGGTTCATCGGTATCATTATCGAGAACTTCAAGGGTGCTTTCCCCTTCTGGGCATCACCGTATCAGGTTGCTATCGTGCCTATCCGTCCCGAGCATAATGAATATGCAAAGGAAGTTGAGAAGGCTCTCCGAGCAGCAGGCATACGAGTTGAGGCTGATTACAGCGATGAGAATATGAAGACCAAGATCAAAGGCTTCAAGCAGTATAAGGAACCCTATATCCTCGTGCTGGGAGACAAGGAAGCCGAAAACCGTACCGTATCGGCAAATATCCGCGGCAACAAACAGCTGAACGGCATCCCGTTGGATGACTTTATCGCCCTTGCCGTAAAGATGAATAAAGAACGTACACTTGAGATAGTTGATACACTGTAATGCATGACAGAAATCGAGTAGGAGATGGTTTTGCACTCCTGCTCGATTTCTTATTTGCGCTATAAAGGTGTCACGAGCGAAGCTCCGTGGCGCCTGACACGGCAATCGAGTGGGAGGAACCCCTCCTGCTCGATTTTGAGGTGATGTACCTAATAATTACACTTGATTTATCCCTGTAGATAACATAAAATAATACCATATGCGTTTTTGTATTTTTCGGAGGTTCAGACTAATGCTGGATGAGGAAAAGATCCGCCTGATGACGCGGATAACTGCCTATGAAAAAGAGCATGAATTCGATGAGATAGTGTTAAGCCATTACTACAGGGAAGACTATGTCCGTTATGGATGTCTCCGCACGCTTGTGGTTGCAACTGTTACATACTGGTCCGTAGTGGCCATGTATGTGCTTTACCGCTTTCAGGAGCTTTTGCAGGAGATCAACAATATGGACTATTTCGATGTGATCGGTAAGCTTATGCTCGGTTATCTTGGATTTGTATCGATCCTGTATATATTCGGTTTTGTGGTGTACCATATCCGTTTTCATTATGCGAGAAAAGGACTGATCAGGTATAACCGTAATCTTAAAAAGTTCCTGCGTTATATCGAAAAGGATGATGAAGAGGCACAGCCCAGGCGCGGGACACGGAAAGAAGCCGTTGTGGGGACCATTAAAGTCAGCAATAATATAGGGGGAGATGATCCCGCATTGGATATTCCTCTGAGGAGACCGGAATCCGGACCAGCTGCAGAGGAAGGGAGACAGTAAACTATGAAAGAATTGATCAAGGTGAAGAACACGATCCGGGATTTTCTCCGGAAGTATGAGGAGATCATCTTCCCCATACTGAGATTCATCTGGTGCTACCTGGTGTTCCACAGTGTTCACACGATGTTTAACTATATGGAGCTTTTTGACCGCAAGCTGGTGATCTTTCTGCTGGCGGTTATGTGCGCTATGCTTCCTGATGGTTTCCTTGTATTCATCACGGGCGTTGTCATAGGCTGCAACTGTTTCACCATCAATCTTGAGGTAGGACTTTCCTTCGTCCTGCTGTTCCTTCTGATGTACTGTCTGTATATCCGTTTTTTTCCGAAATATTCATATGTTCTTTATATGATACCGCTGTGTTATATGATAAATATGCCATTTCTTGCACCGCTTCTGGTTGTGGTATTCGCAGGGATCGGCGGTGCGCTGCCGTCGGCATTTGGCATAGTGCTGTATCATTTTTCCATCTACACGCGTGATATTGCAGGTATGATCTCCAGAGCTGAGGATGAAGAAACGGTGGAGGTGCTTCAGTACTACATCGATCATATCCTGAAGAATAAGGAGTTGCTCTTGCTTATGATCGTATTCATGCTGACGGTGATCATTGCGTCTGCATTACATAAGCTGTCGTATCCTTTTTCATGGTATGTTGCACTGCTCTCCGGAGCGATAGTATGTATGCTGTCATATTTGATCCTCGGCAGATCACTTGAGGTTCCGACGGATATGTCCGCATGTGTGGCAGGATCGCTGCTGGGCTTCCTGATCGCCAGTGTAGTTCAGACGGCAAAGGGAGTGCTGGATTTTCCCCGCACGGAGCGTGTACAGTTTGAGGATGATGAATATTATTACTATGTAAAGGCAGTTCCGAAGCTGGACGCGCCTGAAAAGAAGAAAAAGAAAAATGCCGAGGAAGTACGGGAGAGACGTCCGCTTACTCCTGAAGAAAGAGAAAGGCGAGCTGCATTAAGGGCAGCGGCTATGGAAAACGGTGAAGCCGCAGGGGATCCGCGGCGCAGGCCGCTGACGCCTGAAGAACGTGCCAGAAGAGAAGCTGCAAGGGCTGCTGCAGGTGACGGAAGACCGGTAAGGCGCAGACCGCTGACGCCCGAAGAACGTGCAAAAAGAGAAGCATTAAGGGCTGCAGCCATGGAAAGCGGTGAACTGAGAGGAGAGCCGCGCCGCAGACCGCTGACACCTGAGGAACGTGCAAGAAGAGAAGCCTCCCGTGCTGCGGCTGAAAGAACAGAGGATGATAAGGCTGAGAAGAACGGACGGCAGGAAACGGAGACGGCCAATACCTTTGAAAGTCAGGCGGAAAGAGGCGACGGCGAAGACAAAAACGATAACCTGACGCCTGAAGAGAGAATGAGAAGAGAAGCCTCCAGAGCGCTTGCAGAAGAAAGACGGGCAGATAAGCTTCGTGAGAAGCAGCGTGCAATGGAAGCTGAGAAAGCGCGCGAGATTTCCGGAGAAGAGGAGCCTGCAGCGCCGGAAGCCGGGGATGAGCAGAAAGCTTCAGCAGGATCCGATGAAGACGAAGGATAAGCAATAAAAGGCAGGGTGACTTAATGGATGGCATTAAGACATTTTTCAGCACATATTTTGACTGGTTTCATATTCCGGACGTGACATGGACGGATGTGCTGGACATCGTAATAATTGCATATATCATGTATCACATCCTGCTGTGGGTTAAGACCAGCCGGGCGTGGACGCTTATCAAGGGTGTACTTGTGCTGCTTATCTTCATAGGTATTTCTGCCCTGCTGCGTCTGAATACCCTGCTTTGGATAGCTAAAAATATAGCAAGTGTGCTGATCATAGCCCTTATCATACTTTTCCAGCCTGAGCTGAGAAGAGCGCTGGATGAGCTGGGACGGAAAAGGCTCCTGAACAGGTTCATACATTTTGATGATAAGGATGCGGATGACGACAGGCTGTCGGACAGGACAGTATTTGAACTTGTCCGCACCGCATCGGAACTCGGAAGAGCCAGGACCGGAGCGCTCATAGTCCTGGAGCATGATACTCCTCTGGGAGAATACGAGAGGACGGGAATAAGTGTCGATGCTTTAGTCAGTACACAGCTTCTCGTGAACATTTTCGAGAAAAATACGCCGCTTCATGACGGAGCCGTGATCATACGGAAAAACAGGGTGATGGCTGCAACCTGCTACCTGCCGCTGACTGACCGTAATGATGTTAACAAGGAACTGGGAACGAGGCACCGCGCAGGCCTCGGGATAAGTGAAATTACAGACAGTATGACCATCATCGTTTCAGAAGAGACCGGAGCGGTTTCGGTTGCCTACCGCGGACAGCTGATCCGGAATCTCAACGATGATACGCTCAGGAAGCAGCTTGAAATGCTTCAGGATAAGGAGGATGAACCCAGGCGCAGAAAAAAGAAGAAGGGAGGAGACAGCCGTGAACAGTCTGAAGGAAAAGAAACTGTTTAAGAATATGGGGCTGAAGATCATCTCCCTCATTATAGCCGTCATTCTCTGGCTGGTGGTAATGAATATCGATGACTATTCGATGACCAGGACTATACGTAACATTCCCGTGACACAGCTGAACGGAGACAGTATCACTAATCTGGGCAAGGTTTATGATGTGGTAAGCGGCAGCACCGTGGATATCGTGGTTAAGGGCCCGCGTTCCGTGGTGGATTCACTTTCACAGAGCAGCTTTACCGCAACGGCGGATCTGTCCCAGCTTTCCATAACCAACTCCGTACAGATAAATGTTACCGCGAATGATGCCCGGATCAATAATGACATAGAAATATCCTATGTATCCAGGACCATGAACCTGAGCATAGAGGACAAGGTGACTAAGGAGATGCCCATCAGAGCTGTAGCAAGTGGAGAACCTGCCGAGGGCTTTGCACTGGGGGATACCTATGTTACTCCGAACATGATCGAGATCACCGGGCCCGAATCCATCATCAGCAAGGTAACCGAGGTAAGGGCATCGATCAATGTGAGCGGACAGTCCGAGAGTATAAATGATCTTGTGGTACCGCAGTGCCTGAATGCATACGGAGAGTCGCAGAACGGAAAGTCCATAGAACTCGGAGTTGAAGAGGTACGGGTCAGCGCAACGATATATTCCACCAAGACCATACCTGTAAGGATCGTTCCCGAGGGAGATCCGGCAGCGGGATATGTCATAACAGGGATCAACTATAATCCCCAGTCCATCACAGTGGCAGGGGAGAAATCAAAGCTTGAGAAGCTGGATGCGTTGGAGATTGCCACCCTGGATCTTGCGGGCGCGATGCAGAATACGGAAATGAACCTGAGTGTCGCACCGGTACTTCCCGAAGGTATATATCTGGCGGACACCAATAATGATATCGCCGTAAATGTTCTTATAGAAAAACTTGAGGGTAAGGAGATCGTGATAACGGCCTCGGATATAGAACTCAGAAATAAAAGGGAGGATATGGATTATTCGCTGAATATCAGCGGCGTATATAAGCTGAGACTGAGAGGCCTTGCAAAATATATTGATGCGGTCACTAAGGAAAGTCTTGATATTTACCTGAATGTTGACGGTAAGGATGAGGGTGTGCAGGATGTGTCGCCCAGCTATACCAAGCCTTCGAATGTTGATGTGACGCTTGTAGGAAGGATGACCCTTACGGTCACTCCCAAGGAGGAGGTCACGGAAGAGAATTCCGGAGAAAGCACGGAAGAGGGCAGCAGTCAGGCAAGCAGTGAAGAGAACACCGAAGAGAACACCGAAGAAGTAACCAGTGAGGAAGGCGGAAGAACCGATACTTTACCTCCTGAGGAAACCCCGTAGTCCGGACCGTTCCGGGAGAAAGGAGAAGATATGGATGCAAAGATCGAAAAACTGCAGCAGGCAGTGAATGAATCAAATTACATAGTGTTCTTCGGGGGAGCCGGTGTATCAACCGAAAGCGGCATCCCGGATTTCCGGAGTCAGGACGGACTGTATTCCCAGAAATATAAGTATCCGCCCGAGACTATCGTAAGCCATTCATTTTTCATGTACAGGACAGATGAATTTTATGATTTTTACCGCGACAAGATGATCTTTGCGGATGCCGAACCCAATGCGGCGCATAAAAAGCTGGCCGAGCTGGAGAAGGCCGGAAAGCTGAAGGCAGTTATCACACAGAATATCGACGGGCTGCATCAGAAGGCGGGAAGCAGGGAGGTGCTGGAGCTCCACGGTTCCACACTCCGGAACTACTGCATGGACTGCGGCAAACGCTATGACGGACTGGATATCATCACGGGGACCACGGGTATTCCCAAGTGCAGCTGCGGAGGTACCGTACGTCCGGATGTTGTTCTGTATGAGGAGGGTCTGGACGGTGACGTGATAAGAAGATCCGTTGAGCATATTTCCAAAGCGGATATGCTGATCATCGGCGGAACGAGTCTTGTGGTATATCCTGCAGCAGGATTTATCGATTATTTCCGCGGCAAACATCTTGTTGTCATCAATATGTCTGAGACTTCAAGAGACGGCGCGGCTGATATTGTGATCAAGGGAAAGATCGGAGAGGTCTTAAGCCAGATCAGGGCGGAATAGAATTTACCCGGCCATAAGGCGGGATAGAATAAGGAGGAACAACCCATGTTTAACTTTGAAGAAGTACTGCTCACAGATCCCGAAGTTGCTGCTGCAATGACGGACGAGTATAACCGGCAGAATCAGAATCTGGAGCTTATCGCTTCGGAAAACATTGCATCCAAGGCAGTTATGGCAGCAATGGGATCACATCTTACGAACAAATATGCCGAGGGATATCCGGGCAAGCGTTATTATGGCGGATGCCAGTTCGTGGATGTTGTTGAGGAGCTTGCAAGAGAAAGAGCAAAGAAGCTTTTCGGAGCTGAATATGCAAATGTACAGCCCCATTCCGGAGCACAGGCAAATATGGCTGTATTCTTTGCCGTAATGCAGCCCGGAGATACCTTTATGGGTATGAATCTGGATCACGGCGGACATCTTACACACGGAAGTCCGGTCAATATGTCCGGTAAATACTTCAACTGTGTGCCTTACGGTGTTAATGCGGAAGGCCGCATTGATTATGATGAGGTTCTCCGCATTGCAAAGGAATGCCAGCCGAAGCTGATCGTTGCGGGAGCATCTGCATACGCAAGAGAGATCGATTTTAAGAAGTTCCGCGAGATCGCCGATGAAGTCGGCGCAGTACTGATGGTTGATATGGCTCA
>ONWK01000401.1 GCA_900321505.1 uncultured Eubacteriales bacterium | reverse complement strand
GTTACTTCTCTAACCTGCGAAACAGTTCCCGGTGCATTATCAATATCTCCCGACATAATAGTCTGAATTGAGTCAATGATTACAACTTCTGCCTGAAGACTATCTATCTGATTCTCAATATTATCCATATCATTATCACTGAGAAGCATCAGCCTCTCTTCCATAATTGTTCCGGCTGTGATTCCAAGTCGTACAGCTCTGGACTTTATCTGAGATACAGATTCCTCACCAGAAACATAAAGCACCTTCGTATCTGTCTCCACAAGATTCTTGCACATTTCCAAAAGCAGTGTCGACTTACCAATTCCCGGATCGCCACCAACCAGAACAAGAGAACCCTTTACAATTCCTCCACCAAGGACCCTGTCAAGTTCTCCAATCCTCGTCTTAATCCTTGTTTCCTCCGAAGAAGAAACATTTTTTATACTAGTTGCTTTCGGTCTTTCAGAAACAGAAACCGTCCTTCCAGTCACCTTCGACTTAACAGAAACCTTTTCCTCAACAAAAGAATTCCAAGCTCTGCAGCCAGGGCACTGTCCCATCCACCTACTGGATTCATACCCACATTCCTTACAAAAAAATACCTGTTTCTCTTTCGCCATTCTTCCTCCTCACGCAGCCTCATACACAATTCCTACCCATCGCATTTTCCCTAATAGTATACTTCTGTAGAAAAAATGCGAACAGAAATCTGCTCGCATTTTCCAAATTAATTATCAAATACATTCTTTACTGCTTTTCAATAACAATATCAACAAGATCATTATCTTCAAGCTCCACGCTGATGTTAAGCTTTCCGCCAAGATTTGTGGCCATTTTACCAACATAAACACCACCAACATGTACCTTGTATTCCGTTTCAGCTTCAAGTTCAAGTGTAACCTGTGAATCAGCAGGTCCCTCTACGCTGAACATTACTTTTTCACCATTTGCTCTGAACTCATGAACTACAGTTCCAGGAACTGATTCGTAAACGAACATTCCATTTCTCTCAAGCTTTGTAATCTCATTAAATGTTTTTATCTTATAACTGTCTCCGTTATATTCAAATCCATCTTTCTTAGTTTTTGTAGTGAGCTCATAATTACCAAAGCTTATAGAACCGTTCTCTTCTTCGCGAATGAGTTCATCAATTACTGCCATTTTTTTTACCTCCTGGTAGTTTCCCCATTTTTCAGTACCTCAAGTACTTTTACTAGTCATAAAACTATTCGTGCACGTCGAATAGTTATAGCTATTTTATCAGACTTCTTTTTATATTTCCACCGTTACTTATTATTTTTGTGATACTTCAGATGAGTCCGATTTCTTTCGAACTCTGAATCTGACTTTTTCTTTTACAACTGAAAGACTGACCGTATCACCCTCTTTTATCTCACCTTTCAGTATCAGCTCAGCCATTGGATCCTCGATATGTTCCTGAATAGCGCGTCTCAGTGGACGAGCTCCGTACTTCCTGTCATATCCTTTATCAAAAATGAACTTTGTGAGCTTCGAGCCATAAGAAATGCTAATCTGCATGTTCTTTTCAACTCTTGCCTTAAGCTCTTTAACCATAAGATCCGCAATCTGCATTACTTCAGGTTCGCTTAGAGCCTTAAATACTATTATATCATCCAGACGGTTAAGGAATTCCGGTTTAAACAGATTCTTAACCTCTTCCATGACATTATCTTTCATCTCAGCATAGCTTCTGTCTTCAGACTTATCTGTTACAAAACCAAGTGTCTTCGGATCGATTATCCTGTTCGCTCCAAGATTTGAGGTCATAATTATAAGTGTATTCTTGAAGTTTACTTTTCTTCCCTGTGCATCTGTAATAACACCATCATCAAGCACCTGAAGCAGCACATTAAACACATCCGGATGTGCCTTTTCAACTTCATCAAAGAGAACAACACTATATGGATTTCTTCTTACCTGCTCAGAAAGCTGTCCACCTTCATCATATCCCACATATCCCGGTGGAGAACCTATCAGCTTGGATACACTGTGCTTCTCCATATACTCCGACATATCCACGCGGATCATGGCATTTTCATCTCCGAAAAGCGCCTCTGCCAGAGCCTTGCTGAGCTCCGTCTTACCCACACCCGTGGGGCCCAGGAACAGAAATGAACCGATGGGTCTCTTGGGATCCTTCAGGCCTACCCGCCCGCGTCTTATGGATCTTGAAACCGCGGTCACCGCTTCCTCCTGACCGACTACCCGCGAATGCAGAGTCTTCTCCAGCTTCAGCAGCCGCTGCTGTTCCGACTGGGTCAGCTTTGATACGGGGATCCTGGTCCAAAGGGATACAACATCCGCAATATCGCTTTCCTTTATGGTAAGCTCATCTCCGGATACGGCGCTCTTTTTCTTAGTATCGCCATCTTTCTCCTGTATACCCCGGATCTTCTCCTGCAGTTCGGATGCCTTTTTAAAGTCCTTTTTAAGAAGCGCTTTCTCAAGTTCATCGGAAAGTCCCCGGAGTTCTCTTCCGGAATCATCAAATACCAGCTTTCCTGCCGCTCCGGCCAGCCTTTTTCTGGCTGCCGCCTCATCCAGCAGGTCTATCGCCTTATCAGGAAGATACCTGTCATTGATGTATCTTACAGAGAGCTTTACCGCAGCCTCCAGTGCCTCGTCCGAATATCTGACCCTGTGGTGGACCTCATAACCCGGCGCAACTCCGTGCAGTATATCAAGAGTTTCCTCCTCGGTGGGTTCCTCCACGTATACCGGCTGGAAACGCCGTTCCAGAGCCGCATCCTTTTCGATATACTTTCTGTATTCATTTCTTGTAGTCGCACCTATCACCTGTATCTGTCCTCTGGACAGAGCCGGCTTCAGAATATTGGAAGCATCCATGGCTCCCTCTGCGCCGCCTGCGCCGATGATGGTATGCAGCTCATCGATGAAGAGGATCACATTTCCTGCGGCAGTAACCTCCTGAATGGTCCTCTTGATACGTTCCTCGAATTCACCGCGGTATTTGGAGCCTGCAACCATACCCGTAAGGTCAAGGCTAACAATGCGCTTATCCTTCATCTCATCCGGCACGGAGCCTGCCGCAAGCAGCTGGGCGATGCCTTCAACTATGGCTGTCTTTCCGACGCCTGCTTCACCTACAAGACAGACATTATTCTTCATCCTTCTTGAAAGGATCTGAAGAACCCGCTGTAATTCAGTCTTTCTTCCGATCACCGGATCCAGCTTTCCCAGCTCGGCCTCTGCCGAAAGATCCCGGCTGAACTGCTCCAGAGTCGGAGTTGCCGATACCTTCTTCAGCTTGCCGCTGACAAAGGCCTGATATGTACGGTCAGCGTCCTTGTCACGCATACCGTCAGCCTTCAGGATATCCGTATAAATCTTCTTGCGGTTGATCTTCATGATATCCAGCATCTGAGATGCCGCTGCTTCCCTGTGAGTCAGGAGTGAAAGCAAAATGTGCTCCGTACCTATCTCACGGACTCCGTAGCGTCTCGCCTCTTCACCGGCATCGCGAAGGATCTCTCTCGTTTTCTCGGTCATTCCTTCTTCATCCGGAATACCGTCCGTTTCGATCGTTGCCAGCCGTCCCGCGCTCTCAAGCATGCCCTTGAACTTGTCCGGGGTCACGCCGTTCTTCACCAGGATCTTCTCGGCAACTCCCTTATGAACCGCAAGAAGTCCGAACAGGAGGTGTTGGCTTCCGATAAAACCGCTGTTCATCTGACGGGACAGCTTTTCAGCCTCCTGCAGAGCCTGTAAAGCCGCCTCCGAATACTGTTCCTTCATGTATTATCCTCTTGATTATGCCTCATCTATCGCTTTTCCGATATCATGACGCATGTATTTATTGTCAAAATCAACCCATTCCGTTGCCGCATATGCATTTGCACGAGCTTCGGGAAGTGTGCTGCCGAGAGCCGTAACGCCGAGAACACGTCCGCCGTTGGTTACCACCTGTCCGTCCTTTACAGCGCTTCCCGAATGGAATGCGAAGTATCCCGTCTCAGTTTTAAAACGATCAAGTCCGCGGATCGGATAACCCTTCTCATACTTTACCGGATATCCGTCAGATGCCAGCATTACACATACGGCAGCATTATCCTCAAACTGAAGATCTATCTGATCAAGGGTGCCGTTTACACAGGCTTCCATAACAGTAAGCATGTCATTCTTCATTCTCGGAATGACCACCTGTGCTTCAGGATCACCGAATCTCGCATTAAACTCAAGCACCTTGGGTCCGTCAGCCGTAAGCATCAGTCCGCAGAAAAGCACGCCCTTGAATTCACGTCCTTCCGCACGCATCGCATCGATGGTCTTCTGATATACATGCTCCCTGCAGAACCTGTCGATCTCCTCTGTGTAGAAGGGGCTGGGTGAAAATGTACCCATGCCTCCGGTATTAAGACCCGTATCCCCGTCGCCCGCGCGCTTATGATCCTGAGCGGAGGTCATGGGAAGTATGGTCTTTCCATCAGAGAAGCAGAGCACCGATACCTCACGGCCGGTCATGAACTCTTCGATGACGATCTTATCTCCCGCACTGCCGAACTGCTTATCCACCATAAGGGTCTTAACTCCCTCCATGGCTTCCTCTCTGGTCATGCAGATAAGCACGCCCTTACCGAGAGCAAGCCCGTCCGCCTTAAGCACGATCGGGATCTTTGCGGTCTTAAGATATTCCAGGGCGTCCTCAGGATCTGAGAACACCTCATACTGAGCTGAAGGGATGTCATATTTCTTCATAAGATCCTTGGAGAATGCCTTGGAAGCTTCAATTATGGCTGCATTCTTCCTGGGTCCGAAGGTCGGGAAGCCTGCATCCAGGAAGGCGTCTGCCACACCTGCCGCAAGCGGATCATCCGGTCCGACGATAACAAAATCAACTGCTTTTTCCTTTGCAAAGGCCACCAGTGCCTCAGCATCCATAACGGAAATATTCACGCACTCCGCAAGCTCGCCGATGCCGGCATTTCCGGGGGC
>ONWK01000398.1 GCA_900321505.1 uncultured Eubacteriales bacterium | reverse complement strand
AGGGTTCAGCATGTGGCGCTGGTGGACGGTGAAGCCTATGTGGAGATACTTTCCGATAATGCGTCCATCATATTTGAGGATAAGGACGGAAACCGTTACGCGGGTTCCATACCCTATCATTTCGAGCGTATTGTGGATGAGAAGGCGTATATGCCGATATGCCGGGAGTACAGCCCCAGGGATTACCGCGTACTGCTGTTCAATTACGAGTCCATAGGCGAGTTCACGTATAAGAATGCCAAAGAGGTGAACGCCGCAAGAGAGATAATCAACTGTGAGGAATTATCCGATGATTATAAGCAGCAGGCCTGCCTGAACATCATCGAGTATTATCATGAGAATCTGGATACGGACGTTCTGGTGAAATATCTGCTAAGGCTGGATATCGAGTATCTGACCCATGCGAATGCCAGGACCATAATCACCTATCTGATCGACATGAACCTTTTTGACAAGGCATTTGAAGCGGTCAAGCTTTACGGCTTTAACGAACTGGATGTAAGAGAACTGTACCGTCTTGCGGATTACGGAGTGCAGGATTCCGAGGGCTTCCTGAACGAGAACCTCATGTCGATATGTCTGAACCTTTACAAGACAGGAACGGTAAACACAAATATCCTCACCTATATGGTGATGAATTTTAACGGCTCCATAGATGAGCTGGCGGGGCTTTTCAAGCTGGCCAAGGACCGCGTGGCGGATATCTCGCCGCTGGCGGAGAACACGCTGGCCCAGATGATGTTCACGGGAGAGCATCTCGAGTACATATTTGATGTCTTCGCCACCTATTACAACGGCAGAAGCAGGGGCCTTGTGGTAAAGGCCTTCCTGAGACTTGCCGCCCATAACTATCTTATCAACGACATACAGGTTCCGAATTACATTTTCGAGGTGCTTTATTCCGAGATTCAGAAGGGAAATATCGACGATGAGATAACCTCCATGGCGCTGCTGATGTATTTCAGCCGCCTTGAGAGATATACAAATGAGCAGAAGAAATGGATCTCCGAGACGGCGCTGCGCTTCATCGATGCAGGAAAGATAATGCCCTTCTACAAGAGCTTTTCATCCTTCCTTTCACTGCCTCAGGATGTCTTCCTGAAGACATATCTGATCTATAAGACCGAGGATCTGAGACAGGTTTATGTGCGCTACAGCACAGGCAACCGCGCCCGGGAGACAACCCAGGTGCGCAGGATGGAGGAAGTGGTCCGCGGACTCTATGTCATGGAATTCGTCATCTTCCACGGGGAGCGGCTGGTGTACAGCATAGAGGATGATCCGGAAGGAAATGCACAGATAGTCGAGAGCGAAGTGCTTAAGAAGAAGTCCTATAACCGGCGGGATCTGAACCGTTTTGAAATGATCAACAGCATGCTGGTGAAGCAGGAGATGCGGAAGGATAAGGAGCTGCTGGAGGATCTGGATGTATATATCAATACAGTTCATCTGTTTGAGGAAAATCTGACACTTCTGTAAAGAGAGGAAAAAAACATGGCAGACGCATTCTATATAGGAATGGATCTATGCTCGGATTTCACGCAGCTGTCCTATTATAATGACATTACCCGTGAGCCGGAGTCCGTCAGCCAACTGAATAACAAAGATACCTATCTCATGCCGAACATCCTTTTCTACAGTACTTCTACGGGACACTGGTATGTGGGAGGAGAAGCCTCCGAGGCACGTTTCCATGAGGAGGGCATCATCATCGATGCGATCTTCGAGAATCTTGACTCAAAGGCGGTGGTGACCATAGAAGATGAGGAGTATACCTATTCTCAGCTTTTTGTTAAAATGGTCAAGCTGCATATAGATTCCTTCCTTTACCGTTATGAGGACGCCACGATACGTAAGCTTGTGATAACGATACCGGAGTATAATTCCCGTATCTATCAGCTGCTGAGCGGGCTGTATAAGGAAATGGATGTACCGGAGCAGACTATCGAGATCACCAGTCACCTGGACAGCGGGCTGTATTACATTTTCAATCAGGAGCAGGAGCTGTGGATCAATTCCGTGGCGCTGTATGATTATGGTGCGGACGGACTGAATTATTACAGGATCGACATTACCAGGAATAAAAAGCCTGAGATCGTTACGGTGACGCATGAGGATTATTCCTCACAGATGTCAATGGCGGTTTACGGAAATGATACCTATCAGATGGATACCGATTTTGCGAGGATCGCGGAATATGAGATGAAAAAGGCGTACATTTCATCGGTATACCTGACGGGTGTTGCCTTTACGAATAAGTGGATGAAGAAGTCGACTACGGTGCTCTGTCAGGGACGCAGGGTATTTGTGGGACAGAATATCTATACCAAGGGCGCCTGCTACAGGGCAGTGGGCGGCGAGTATCAGGATTTCTATGACCGTTTCTTCATCGAGACCCAGGAAAATGTGCTTTTTGACGTGGGGATCTCTCTTGAGGACGAGAAGGATACCTTCTGCCCCATCGTGAACGGCGGAAAGCAGTGGTATAATATCCGGGGCAGGATAAATGTCATACTTGACGACATGGATACCCTGACTCTGGTATACCGCAGCAGGCACACAGGTGATGAGAAGCGTGAGACCGTAAAGATACACGGTATACCGAAGCGCCCGAACAAGACCACTAAGCTGTCCATAGCGGTGGAGTTTGAAAATCCCACGGACGGGGCGGTGATAATAAGGGATCTCGGTTTCGGGAAGCTTTTCCCAACCACCAATAAGATCTACAGAAAGGAGTTTTCCATCCAATGGGAAGAGTGATCGTATGTTCCCCGAAGCAGGCTGAAACTCCGTTCACCTTCCTTAATACCAAGGTGGAGATCTATACCTACGAGGAGCTCTGCTTCTACATTTACAACAACACGGTTTTAATAAGCAGGTCTTCCCTGTCTGACAAGCTTTTCGACTGGATAAGGAACGAGATCGACATGCCTGCTCTCGCGGACAGGCTTACAGGGCTTGCAAATAAGACCACCTTCGTTCAGGATCTTCTCGTGGAGATACTGTCTGCAGGGGATTATTACAGCATAGAGGAAGTAAAAACCTACGCTGCCGCATGGCAGAAATACAGGAAGCTTTCCGCAGTGCAGCGTGAGAAGCTTAAGGCGGACGGATACCTCGGATACAGGAGGTTCATCAGGGCTGCCATCATTTACGACGGGATCATAGAGCAGAGCGCATCGGTTCAGGACAGAGAGTTCATCGGAAATGTATATCATAACCGGGGCGTCGCCGCTGCAAATAATCTGGATATGGAGGATGCGAAGAAGTTCTTCCTGAAGGCTTATGAGCTGAATGAGAATCCGGAATCTCTGAAGGGTTATTTCTTTGTGATCGCCGCAACCGAGGACATCACCACACTCCGTAATGAGGTGCATAAGATGGGGCTTTCGGAAAGCTATTTCGAGGATATCATGCTGGAGGTAGGCGACTCCAGGGAGGATGTCCGGGAGATGACCATTTATACCATGCTGCAGCGGGCGATATATAATAAGCTGCACAAGGATATGATCGATTATGATAAGAGGATGGATATCATCCTGGCGGATCTGAAGGATGAATTTAGAGACCA
The DNA here is from genome assembly GCA_900321505.1 of uncultured Eubacteriales bacterium. Classification (GTDB taxonomy): domain Bacteria; phylum Bacillota; class Clostridia; order Lachnospirales; family Lachnospiraceae; genus Eubacterium_Q. The sequence continues at coordinate 1,288 of ONWK01000398.1, read as the reverse complement.
GATAGTCTGAGCGATGATCGGACTGAATATATAAAGAACTGAGAGGAAAAAGAAGGATTATGTCAACCAAAGAACTTGAAAAAACCTACAACCCTGCCGAGATAGAAGGACGGCTTTATAAGAAATGGGAGGACGCGGGATATTTCCATGCGGAAGTGGACAGGGATAAGAAGCCCTTCACCATTGTTATGCCGCCTCCGAACATCACCGGCCAGCTGCACATGGGACATGCTCTGGACAATACCATGCAGGATATCCTTATCCGTATGAAGAGGATGCAGGGATATAATGCGCTGTGGCAGCCCGGAACCGACCATGCGGCTATCTCCACCGAGGTTAAGATCATAAATGCACTGCGGGAGCAGGGTATCGAGAAGGCTGACCTGGGACGCGAGGGCTTCCTGAAGAGAGCCTGGGAGTGGCGCGCCGAGTATGGCGGACGTATCGTGCAGCAGCTTAAGAGGATGGGCTCCTCCGCTGACTGGCAGCGTGAGCGCTTCACCATGGATGAGGGCAATAACAGGGCGGTAGGAACCGTTTTCAAGAAGCTTTATGACAAGGGCTGGATATATAAGGGATCAAGGATCGTCAACTGGTGTCCGGTGTGTAAGACCTCGATCTCCGATGCGGAGGTTCTGCATGAGGAGCAGGAGGGACATTTCTGGCATATCAATTATCCTGTAGTCGGTGAACCGGGCCGTTTCGTGGAGATCGCAACCACACGTCCGGAAACCATGCTGGGTGATACAGCTGTTGCCGTAAATCCGGAGGATGAGCGCTATAAGGATATCGTCGGCAAGACTCTGGAGCTGCCGCTGACCGGACGTACCATCCCGGTTATCGCAGACAGTTATGTGGATAAGGAATTCGGAACCGGCTGCGTGAAGATCACTCCGTCCCACGACCCCAACGACTTCGAGGTCGGTAAACGCAACGATCTGGAAGAGATAAATATCATGAACGACGATGCCACCATAAAGCTGCCGGGCAGCAAATATGACGGCATGGAGCGTTATGAGGCAAGAAAGGCCATCGTTGAGGATCTGGAGGAGCTGGGTCTTCTGGTGAAGGTGGTTCCCCATACCCATATGGTGGGAACCCATGACCGCTGCGGCACCACGGTAGAGCCCATGGTGAAGCCACAGTGGTTCGTTAAGATGGAGGAAATGGCCCGCCCCGCGAAAGAGGCTGTGGAGAAGGGCGAGCTCCGTCTGATCCCCGAACGGATGAATAAGGTTTATTATAACTGGCTGGATAATATCCGCGACTGGTGTATCTCCCGTCAGCT
>ONWK01000397.1 GCA_900321505.1 uncultured Eubacteriales bacterium | reverse complement strand
TGGTCGGATCACTGCCGTCATACCACCTTTGCTACGGAGCTTAAGGATGTAGCCATTGACGAGGGTATCTATGCTGCACCCATAAAGGCTGCATTTGACATGTATAAGGCTGATGCAGCAAAGATAAATGCAGGCCGTACGGATAAGTTCACCTGCCTTATGGACATCGCTCTTATGGGCATGAAGAGACTGCGCGCCGAGGGAAGGCTGCAGGATCTGGATGTATCCGATGAAATAAATGCATGTACCATCGTTGTTCCGGTTGAGATCGACGGTGAAAAGGAAGACTGGCTCATCAGCTTCAAGAATGAGACTCACAACCATCCGACGGAGATCGAGCCCTTCGGCGGCGCTGCCACCTGCCTCGGCGGCGCGATCCGCGATCCGCTTTCGGGACGTACCTATGTTTATCAGGCTATGCGTGTTACAGGTGCCGCTGATCCTACAAAGAAGCTTTCCGAGACCCTGCCCAACAAGCTTCCCCAGAGAAAGCTGGTTACAACAGCAGCGGAAGGATATTCATCCTACGGAAACCAGATCGGTCTGGCAACCGGTATGGTAAAAGAGATATATCATCCGGATTATGTGGCAAAGCGTATGGAGATCGGCGCGGTTATCGGCGCGGCTCCGAAGAAAAATGTAAAGCGCCTCACATCTGATCCCGGTGATGTGATCATACTCATGGGCGGACGTACAGGACGCGACGGCTGCGGCGGAGCAACAGGTTCCTCCAAGGCACATAACTCCGAAAGCCTTGAAAGCTGCGGAGCAGAGGTTCAGAAGGGTAATCCACCCACAGAGCGTAAGCTGCAGAGACTCTTCCGCAGGCCTGAAGTGGCAGAGCTTATCAAGAAATGCAACGACTTCGGCGCAGGCGGCGTTTCAGTAGCCATCGGCGAACTGGCTGACGGTCTGGATATCAATCTGGATCTGGTTCCGAAGAAATATGCCGGACTTGACGGCACCGAGCTTGCGATCTCCGAATCCCAGGAGCGTATGGCTCTTGTTGTGGATCCCGCAGATGTAGATAAAATGATCGGTTACGCAAGAGAAGAGAATCTGGAAGCGGTTGCGGTTGCGGTAGTGACCGAGGAACCCAGGATGATACTTCGCTGGAGAGGAAAAGAGGTAGTAAACCTGTCCCGCGCATTTATCAATACCAACGGTGCACATCAGGAGACTACCGCGCGTATCATGCAGCCGGAAGGGAAGAGCTACTTCTCTGCAGAGAAGCCGGCTGATCTTAAGGAAACCTGGCTTAAGACCCTCGCGGATCTTAATGTATGTTCGGAGCGGGGCCTTGTGGAAATGTTCGATTCCACCATCGGTTCCGGTACGGTTACCATGCCCTATGGCGGAAAATACCAGCTGACCGAGATCCAGACCATGACGGCAAAGCTCCCGCTCTCAACCCAGAAGTGCGATACCGTTACCATGATGAGCTACGGATATGATCCCTATCTTTCCTCATGGAGCCCGTACCACGGCGCATCCTATGCGGTACTGGATTCGGTGGCAAAGATTGCTGCTGCAGGCGGAGATGTTTCAAAGATCCGTCTCACCTTCCAGGAATACTTTGAGAGAATGAATGAGGACCCGACACGCTGGGGCAAGCCGCTGGCTGCACTGCTGGGTGCCTATACCGCGCAGATAGGACTGGGACTTCCCTCCATAGGCGGTAAGGATTCCATGTCCGGTTCATTTAACGAGATAGATGTACCTCCCACACTGGTATCCTTTGCTGTGGATGTCGACAGTTATCTTAATATTGTTACTCCGGAACTGAAGACTCCCGGAAATATGCTGCTTCTCATGAAGGTTGACAGGGATTCCTACGAGCTTCCGGACTATGCTGATGCCCTCACAAAATATGCCGCATTAAGGGCAGCAGTTTTAAAAGGACAGATCGAAAGCGCCTATGCTGTAGGCTTTGGCGGCGTTATCGAGGCGGTCAGCAAGATGGCCTTCGGCAACAAACTCGGCGTTAAGCTGGATGAGAAATGCATCACCGAGAAGGAACTTGTGGAGAAGCCTTACGGCGCTATCCTGATGGAGGTTAAGCCCGAGGTGCTTCCGGAGCTTGAGCTTCCCGCAGAGGTTATCGGCTGCGTAACCGGTGAGCCGGCATTTGAATACGGAAATGTAAGGATAGATATGGAGGAGGCCATCACTGCATGGACGGGAACCCTTAAGAAAGTATTCCCCGTATCCTCCGGAGTTGAACAAAAGAAGATCGATACCGGTCTTTATGAAGAAAAGAATATCTATATCTGCAGGCATAAGGTGGCTCAGCCCAGAGTCTTTATCCCGGCCTTTCCCGGAACCAACTGCGAGGATGATACTGCACGTGCCTTCCTCAGAGCAGGAGCAGATGTACATACAGTAGTGCTTAACAATATGGACGCAGAGGGGATACGTGATTCGGTTGAGACCTTTGCAAAGGAGATCAGGAACGCACAGATCGTTATGATCCCCGGTGGTTTCTCCGGCGGTGATGAGCCTGACGGATCCGCAAAGTTCATCGCGACAACCTTCCGCAACGAGAAGATCAAAGAAGAGCTTCAAAAGCTGCTTTACGAGAGAGACGGTCTTGCACTGGGTATCTGCAACGGCTTCCAGGCACTGATCAAGCTGGGACTTCTTCCCTACGGCGAGGTTCGCCCGCAGAGTGAGGATTCACCCACACTTGCCAGAAATTCCATCGGACGTCATCAGTCACGTATCTGCTATACAAAGGTGGTATCCAACAAGTCACCCTGGCTCAGGAAGGCAGAGCTCGGCGGTATCTATGCGATCCCCATGTCACATGGTGAAGGACGTTTCGTGGCAAATGACGAGTGGCTGAAGAAACTCTTTGAGAACGGCCAGGTTGCAACACAGTATGTGGATCTTGACGGCAATCCAACCATGGATGAGGATTACAACGTTAACGGCTCATATATGGCAATCGAGGGCATCACTAGCCCTGACGGAAGAGTACTTGGTAAGATGGGTCATTCAGAGCGCCGTGCGGACGGGGATTATATCAATATCTACGGTGACAAGAACCAGCTTATCATGGAATCAGGAGTGGAATATTTCAAATAAGGTGCAGATCGTATGAGACTTGAAGAGGTACGGAAATTATATACTGAGGTTCTGCAGAATGTACAGAAGGTGATCGTAGGGCAGGAGGAGGTATTCACCCTGCTCTTCACCGCTGTGCTTTCGGGAGGACATGTGCTGCTGGAGGATACACCGGGTACGGGCAAGACAAGCCTGGCCAGATCATTTGCTGCAAGTGTGAACGGGAGCTTCAGAAGGATACAGTTCACGCCCGACCTGCTGCCGCAGGATATAACCGGTCTTTCGGTTTATAACCAGAAGGAGCAGGAATTTCATCTCATGAAGGGACCGGTATTTACAAATCTGCTGCTGGCGGATGAGATAAACCGCGCCACTCCCCGTACGCAGAGTGCCCTTCTGGAGGCCATGGAGGAGAGGCAGGTAACCATCGACGGAGAGACCCTTACCCTTGAGAGCCCTTTCCTTGTTATCGCTACCGAGAACCCCATAGAGACCACGGGAACATATCCGCTGCCGGAGGCGCAGCTGGACAGATTCCTTATGAAGCTTCGCATGAAGCCCCTTACCATCGAGCAGGAGGCAGAAATGCTTCAGCGCTTCAGAGATGACAACCCGAATGACAGCCTGACAGCTGTAGCGGCCGTATCTGATCTTGAAGAGGCTGCGGAGGTTATAAAGACTGTAACGGTGAAGAAGGAAGTCCTTGATTATATGCTGCGTCTGGCCGATGCCACACGTCATACCAGCCGGCTTCTTATGGGGATCAGTCCAAGAGGTACCCTGATGCTGCAGCGGGCGTGTATGGCTTACGCCGCTATATCGGGCAGAAGCTATGTAACGCCGGATGATGTAAGATATCTGGCACCCTTTGTATTCGGACACCGGGTGATGCCTGCGGCAGGCACCGCTGATCCCGCACAGCTTATCAGAGAGCTTTCGGCAGGAGAGAGCGTACCGGTGGAAGACTGGAATCAATGA
>ONWK01000396.1 GCA_900321505.1 uncultured Eubacteriales bacterium | reverse complement strand
CCGCCCATACCGATACCCTGGGCAAATTTAAGCATCTTTTCATGCTGGCCCTTGGACAGCTTCCGGGGAACATTGATAGCTCTTACCGTCTTTCCATGGAAGGGCTTGAAGGTACATTTCTGGAAGAAATCCGTAAGATCCATGATCCTGAGGGGATTTCTGAGATCCGGCTTATCCGAGCCGAATTCCAGCATGGCCTGCTTATAGCTGATAACCGGATAGGGGGCTTCGGTAACCTCAAAGCCCTCCGGCGCAAACTTCTTAAAGGTTTCTGACAGCACTTCCTCACCAACCCTGAATACATCCTCCTGGGTTGCGAAGCTCATTTCAAAATCCAGCTGATAGAATTCACCGGGTGAACGGTCCGCCCTGGCATCCTCATCACGGAAGCAGGGAGCGATCTGGAAATACTTATCAAAGCCGGATACCATCAGCAGCTGCTTATACTGCTGGGGTGCCTGGGGAAGAGCGTAGAATTTGCCCTTATAACGGCGTGAAGGAACGATATAGTCCCGGGCGCCTTCAGGTGATGAAGCACAGAGGATAGGCGTCTGGATCTCAACAAAACCCATATCCTCCATCTTCTTTCTGAGGAAGCTGATAACCTTTGAGCGGAAAAGGATATTATCCTTTACCTTCTGGTTACGGAGATCGAGGTAACGATACTTAAGACGCACATCCTCACGCACCTCCTTGGAGGTCATAACCTCAAAGGGAAGCTGTGTATACACCTTGCCCAGTATATCTATGGAATGAGCCTCCAGCTCTATGGTTCCCGTGGGAATCTTCGGATTATAGGTTTCCTCATCCCTGTGCTCCACAAGGCCTTCAACCGAGATCGCCTGTTCACGTGAGATCCCGTCCAGCAGTGAGGTATCACGCAGTACGACCTGCATAACTCCGTACATATCGCGAAGGTCGATAAATGATACACCTCCATGATCACGGATATTCTCTACCCAGCCTGCAAGGCGGACATTCTTTCCCACATCCTGCTCGGACATTTTGTCAATGGTTTTGTCTCTGTACATTTTCTGCTTCCTCCTATCATAAATCTTACAGTTTCAGGAACGGCCAGGTACTCCGATGGCTTGTGGCTTTGCATGGTTTCTCTTCCAAATGAGCCATGCGCGCATCTCCGGTCACTTCGTGTCCGTCGATGTCGCGGCTTCGCCGTATACATCTGCTTCGCCATTGCTTTGTTTGCAGGCAAGCCTGCACAAAGCATGGCTCGCTGTTGTGCATGGCTCATTTAACGCGCAAAGTCCCGGAGCCGTAATATGCTCCGGGACGATGTTTTACCGTGGTACCACCCGAATTCGGATCCTGCCATGTATGTCTGGATACTGTCTTCCGCACAATTCATACACTCTTTAGATCCGCACTCTTTCAGGGATTTAACGCATGCCTTACGTGCTGCCCTACTCTTCCTTCGAACAGCCTGCTCCGGAGTGTTCCGCTCCTTAAGGTGTCATGCCGCAGCTTTCAGTCCCGGGCCGCAGCTCCCTGATAAGTCCTTTTAAAGAGAAGTCTCCTTCTTCACCGTTTTACTGTATTTAGTTTCCTTTTTTCGGGAACATTTTGCCCATTATAAATCAAATTGCAGAATGAAACAAGCATTATTTTTTAAAATTTAACGTAACTGTTCACTCCATCCTCGTCGGCTCGCTGTACATGTAGGTTCCTTTATCTCCGTAATGGAATAAATATGAACCCTCGAGACCAAATCTGTACCGTACATACGGATCACAGACAAATGTCTCGCCGTCCATTACGATCTCAACCCAGCCGTGACGCGCATAACCGCCGGCAACCCTTACATATCCGGTGATCATACGTGCATCATACCCCATGGCTACCGCCAGATTACAGAATACCGCGGACCTTACATAGCAGTTTCCCTTCCGGTTTTTGATACCATACTCCGAAAGCTCCTTTGTAGTCCATGTCCTGTCAAACTCACTTCTCCCGTAATATTCAATATTGACTGCATAATCAAAAGCCGCCATCAGATCTCCGTCAAGCGTATATGCAACACCGGCAGCAAGCTGGTCATCCAGGAGAACTGCCTCACCGTCATCATTCAGACGATAATACTCCTTCCTCCATTTCAGAAGCTGATCCCGGCAAAGCTTTCCGTCCTTACCCATATAATAAAGCTTATCATTATCGGTAACCCAGCCGGTCTTCATTATACCTTTATCAGAAAAGAAGTACCAGTTTTTCGACCATTTAACCCAGCCGGTCTTCATGGCCCCGGATTTTCCGAAATAGTACAGATGTCCGGAAAGGTTAAGCCACCCGGTCTGCATCCTTCCGTTATCCCGGAAATAGTACCACCTTTCCCCGATCTGCTGCCATCCGGTCTTCATCACGCCTTCCGCATCCAGGTAGTACCAGTGATCTCCGTCCTGCAGCCAGCCCTTCGCCTTATTTCCGCTCTCTCTGAAATAATACCATTTCCCGTCTTCGTTTATCCAGCCGGTACGCTTTACATCAGGGGCTTCCTGTTCAGCAGTCTCTTCACTGACCGCTTCAGCCACATAAACATTATCCGTTTCCGCCGCATATGCAGCCGGAGCGCCGATAAATGCCGCACACCCGGCTCCGAACAGCACCGATGCCAGCATACCAGTTAAACCTGTTTTTTCCTTCATGATCTTACCGCCTTTTTTACGGTTAACTATTCCTTTCCTGCAGTTCCGGACCGATCTTCATTTTGAAGTCGATTCGGCGCTTAACGCAGCACACCGTGCTGCAGCGTCCGCGTTGGCCGGCTCATTCCCGGATGCAGGCTTCCTTAAGAGCTTCTGCCATCGCATCCAGCTTATCACAGGTCATGCCCGGATACACCCCGATCCAAAAGCTGTTATTCATGATAAAATTCGTATTCTCAAGCGTTCCGGAAACCCGGTATGCATCCGTGCCCCTTATGCTGTCAAAGCAGGGATGCAGTGTAAGATTCCCGCTGAAAAGCAGCCTGGTCTGTATATTCCTGCTCTCAAGATATTTAGTAACCTCATTACGGGACAACCCTGATTCAGGCCGGACGGAGATCAGGAAGCCGAACCAGGAGGGTTCTGAATCCTCCTCCGGTTCCGGCAGGATCAGCCTGTCGGAAAGCTCTTCAAGCTTCTCTCTGAGATACTGCCAGTTTTCCCTTCTTCTCCTGATAAATTCAGGGAATTTTTTCAGCTGCTCTACACCGACCGCAGCCTGCATATCCGTCACCTTGAGGTTGTAACCGAAATGGCTGTATACATATTTATGATCATAACCCTGCGGCAGCTCGCCGAACTGTCCGTCAAACCTGTGTCCGCAGAGATTATCCATGCCCGATGGGCAGATACAGTCCCTTCCCCAGTCACGCATGGAGAGCAGAATCCTGTTCAGCAGCGGATCATCCGTATATACTGCGCCGCCCTCACCCATGGTCATATGATGCGGCGGATAGAAGGAAGACGTACCGATATCACCCCAGGTCCCTGTATATTTCGTAACGCCGTCTACAGTGACCTTTGATCCCAGTGCATCACAGTTATCCTCTATCAACCAGAGCTTATGCTTATCACAAAAGGCCTTAACCTGCCTTATGGAAAATGGATTGCCCAGCGTGTGGGCTATCATCACGGCCTTTGTCTTCTCTGACAGCGCCTGCTCAAGCTTTGAAGGATCGATATTATACTGCGGCACCGTGACATCCACAAATACCGGGACTGCGCCGTATTGAAGAATGGGGCTTACCGTTGTCGGGAATCCCGCTGCCACAGTGATCACCTCATCCCCCCTCTTTATCTGCCTGTCCCCCAGCAGCGGAGACGTCAGTGCCATAAAAGCAAGCAGATTGGCCGAAGAGCCGCTGTTTACAAGATGTACGAAACGTACACCTATCCACTCTGCAAAATCCTTCTCAAACTGCTCTGCAAATCTTCCGGTTGTAAGCCAGAAATCCAGCATTGCATCCGTGAGAGACAGCATTTCCTTCTCATCATATACCCGGGAAGCATAGCTGATCCTGTCCCCGGTATGATATTCCTTCTCCTGTTCAGGCTTCTTTATCTCCTGATAATACTGCATTACCAGATCCCTGATCTGCTGCCGCAGTTCCTTTTCTCTGACACTTTTTTCCATATGTATCCTCACAATTCATCCGGGAGCTCCTTCGCCGCCCTGCATTTCAGGATGATATGACTATCTACAGACAACCTGATCACCAGCAGATGACCTGATCATCTGAAGGTGCAGTACGAAAATCCATGTGATCTGCCATAACGGCTCAACACCCGTCAAGAAATGCCTCGATCTCCCGCTCCATCTCCTGTTTTATTCTGTCATGCTTTTCTGCTTCCCCAAGACCTGATGAATCCACGTAAACCTTTGTCCATGCCACAGTCTCCTTAAGCGCCCTGTCTATATTCCATACAGGTTTCCAGCCGAAGGTCCTTCTGGCCAGACTGCAGTCCAGCTTCAGAAATGCAGCTTCGTGAGGTCCCTCATTTCCCACATTCTTCCAGGAAAGCTCCGGTTCTCCGGGGTTCAGCACAGCATTCCATGCATCACAGAATTTTGTGATGAGTTCTCCGGTTCTGACACAGTCCTCATCCTCAGGTCCGATATTATACGCTCCTGCGAGTGAAGGATCCTCGTACTGCATCTTCAGTATCGTAAGATACATGAAAAGCGGCTCCATAACATGCTGAAAGGGACGGATGGAATAGGGATTCCTGACAGCTATACAATGCGTATCACCGCTTCCGATGGCGGTTCTCACGCCATCCGGTATTATCCGGTCCCTGGCAAAATCACCGCCTCCGATAACATTGCCCGCACGGGCTGTAGAAGTCGGAATATTCAGCTGCCTAAGAAACGAGTTTACATAACTATGAGTCACCAGCTCCGAGCAGGACTTTGAATTGGAATAGGGATCATATCCGTCAAGAGGTTCATCCTCACGGAATGCCTCACCCCGTTCCTCATTTTTATAAACCTTATCAGTCGTTACATTTAAAAATGAACGCACCGACGGCGTAAGCCTTACTGCTTCACATATGTTGACCGTACCCATCACATTCGTTTCGTAGGTATACCGCGGCTGCTCATAGGATGTACGCACTATGGGCTGTGCCGCCATATGAATGACCAGCTCCGGCTGCGACTCCTTCATCGCCGAAAGAAGTCTGTCATAATCCCTGATATCGGCAATGACCGATCTCAGGCTTCCGCCGCCTGAGGGCTGTGACTCATCCTGTTCCACCGCAAACCGGTAAAGACTCTCCTCTTCGGGCATAAGAGAATAGCCGGTCACATTTGCTCCTGCATAAAGCAGGATGCGCGTGAGCCAGCTTCCCTTGAAACCGGTATGCCCGGTAATAAATATACTTTTTCCCTTGAAAAACTTAAGATCATCTTTAGTCATATTCTATATATCCCCATTCTAAACAGGGTTCCGTCATACAGTTCGCCGCCTCCGGCGCCGCCCTGTATGACTCCACACCTGGGGATTTGCTTCGCAAATCCCCATTTTTACCAAACCATCCAGGGGGCTTTCTTCTCTGTGATCATCCTCTCAAGGAGGTCATGCTCACGCTTAGTATCCATGCACTGCCAGAAGCCGTCATATTCATAAGCGGAAAGCTGCCCCTCCTTCGCCAGCCGCCTCATGGGAGTCTGTTCAAATATGGTACTGTCATCCTCCAGATAACCGAAGATTTCCGGTTCCATTACCATATATCCGCCGTTGATCCTTGCATAATCCGTCTCTTCCTTCTCACGGAAGGATGTGATATGCTGGTTTTCCTGATCCACCTCAAGGACGCCGAACCGCTGACCCAGCCTGATGGCCGTGATCGTGGCGATAGTCCCCTGCTCCCTGTGAAATCTGAGAAGATCATTCATATCCACCGTACACACGGCATCTCCATAAGTCAGCATAAAGGTTTCATTGCCGATATACCTCTGCACCCTCCTGATACGTCCGCCGGTCATGGTATCCAACCCTGTATCCACGATAGTAACCTTCCAGGGTTCAGCCACATTATTATGTACAGTCATGCTGTTCTCATTGGTAAAATCAAAGGTAATGTCACTGTTATGCAGATAATAGTTTGCAAACCATTCCTTTATGATATGCTGCTTATAACCCGCACAGATAATGAACTCATTGAACCCGTGAAATGAGTATTCCTTCATAATATGCCAGAGTATCGGCTTTCCGCCGATCTCGATCATCGGCTTCGGCCTGAGATGGCTTTCCTCACTGATCCTGGTTCCGTAACCACCCGCAAGTATTACTACCTTCATAAAAATTACCCCTTCCGGTTTTATTATCCGAAATAGTCAAATACCCCAAATCATTCCCTACATCTTCCTGATCCTGTCCATTGCCTCAACGGAATTCTCATAGGTTCCGAAAGCAGTCAGCCTGAAATATCCTTCCCCGCTGGGGCCAAAGCCGCTGCCCGGTGTACCGACAACATTCGCCTTTTCAAGCAGATAGTCAAAGAATTCCCAGGATGTCATTCCATCCGGTGTCTTCATCCAGATATACGGCGCATTTACACCGCCGGAAACCGTATAGCCTGCAGCTGACAATCCGTCATAAATGGTCTTTGCGTTCTTCATGTAATATGCGATCTGCTCACGGGTCTGACGCTGGCCCTCCTCAGAATATACCGCTTCTCCGGCTCTCTGAACGATATAGGGTGCACCGTTGAACTTTGTGCCGTGGCGGCGTGCCCACAGACCATGAAGTGACACGCCATCAGCATCCTTCAGATCCTTCGGGATAACCGTATATCCGAGACGGGTGCCCGTAAAGCCCGCATTTTTCGAAAAGCTCCGGAGCTCTATTGCACAGGTTCTTGCGCCCTCGCACTCATAAATGGAATGCGGCAGGCCTTCCTCATGAATATATGCCTCATAAGCCGCATCGTAAATGATCACCGCATGATTACGGTTTGCATAGTCAACCCATTCCTGCAGCTGAGCCTTGGTGATCATGGCTCCCGTAGGATTGTTGGGGAAACAGAGATAGATCAGGTCAGGAGCCTTCTCCGGAAGCTCCGGCGCAAAACCGTTTTCTGCACGGCACGGCATATATACAACATTACTCCAGAGACCTGTTTCCGCATCATAATCACCCGTACGTCCAGCCATAACATTACTGTCCACGTAAACCGGATATACAGGATCACATACCGCGATCACAGTATCCTTTGTAAAGATCTCCTGGATATTGGCAGAATCACTCTTTGCGCCGTCCGATACAAATATCTCATCAGCCGCGATATCCGTTCCCAGCGGACGGAATACCTTCTCTGCTATGGTTTCTCTTAAAAATGCATAGCCCAGATCGGGAGCATATCCTCTGAAGGTCTCAGCCTTACCCATCTCATCAACTGCCGCATGCAGCGCATCAATGACCGCCGGACATAAGGGCTGGGTCACATCACCGATCCCGAGTCTGATTATCTTTTTATCAGGATTTGCTTCAGTAAATGCCGCAACCTTCTTTGCTATAGTAGAGAACAGATAGCTTCCCGGCAGCTTGCCATAATACTCATTTGCGTGGATCATTTTCTTACCTCTCACTTTCCTTTTACTTTTATTGTAATTATTCAGCGTCCTACGCTCCGGATGCAGAGCATCCGGAGTAGTGGGGCGCTGAAAAGTAATAGCTCATTTACTGTACCCAGTAACCTGCTTTATCAAATGTATACTGTACGTCATCGATCTTTACTGTCTGATTCTTAGCATACCATCCGCTGGTATCTCCAAACCACCAGCCCTTGCTGTTATGTTTCCAGCTTCCCTTGTACTTCCAGGTCCAGGAACCGTCCTTATTCAGCCACCAGCCCTTGCACCATTCGTTTGCCGCCATAACGCCCGAGGGTTTGAAATAGTAGGTCTTATTCTCGATGGTCTGCCATCCGGTAACCATTACTCCCGAGCTGTTCAGGTAATACCACTTTCCGCCATCCTTAAGCCAGCCTGTCTGCATGACTCCGGATTCATCAAAATAGTACCATTTTCCGCTCACCTTCTGCCAGCCTGTAGTCATGGCTCCGGATGCGTTGTAGTAGTACCACTTGCCATCTGTAAACTGCCAGCCGGTCTGCATTTCACCCTTGTCATTAAAGAAATACCAGACGCCTTCAACCTTGATCTTTCCGGTCAGTACCTTGTCAAACGAATCCAGGTAAAACCATTTACCGCCCTTTCTCTTGAATTTTCCGGGCTTTGAGGTGTCATCGGTTCCCTGATCGCCGGAACCACCGGTCGTTTTCTTTACAGATACCCTGATGGGTGTACCGGTCTGCGGATAAGTATCTATATCGAGCATGCGCTCCAGAGTGTCGCAGCTTACAGTATAAACATGGTCATACGCCGGAGTAAAGTTCGGGAAATCCTTCATAAGATCCACACTCGGCTTATCATAGGCATTGAGGGTCGCAACTGTAGTACTTCCATCCTTTACAGTCCATTTATATTCGGTAAAATGTGACAGTCCGAAGCCCTGAGGGATACCCTTGAAATAATCCGACTGATCACTGACCGATACGACAGCCTTATCCTCATCCACCTGAATGGAACCGTCGCTTAAAGCCGTTCCTGCTGCAGAAAATGAACAGGTACCGCTGCCCGGCGTAATGGTCGCATCATGCTCCTTCAATCCGTTTACAGGAGAGACAACAGAGCCCGGAGCTATGCAGCTGTCAGTAAGTCCAACCACGCCATATACATGGCACATGGAAACATATCCCTCCGCGTAAACCAGAACTGTACTGATGTTTATATCGCAGCCTGATACATAAACATTGGAATTAAATTCACAATCAAATACGTTTGCTTCTCCTTTTGCACGCAAACCTCCATGATTGACATAGACATTTGAGCCGGATTCAGCGCGGATCGCAGCACAACCCCAACCTCGTCCATAGACCAGGCCGCCGCACATTGTAAAGGTTCCGCCTTGTTTTACAACAACCGCACATCCGTATGTCTGTTTCCAGTAATATCCGATTGCGCTTGCTATATATTCCTTCTT
>ONWK01000039.1 GCA_900321505.1 uncultured Eubacteriales bacterium | reverse complement strand
GTCCGCGCCGCAGGCGGAACCCTTGATTTTGAAACAGAGGCAGGATTTACGGTGACGATGCTGCTTCCGATGTAGAGATTTCTGCCGGTATCAATGACAGACAGCGATTGGAGTAAAAATGGAAAAAATAAAAGTAATAATTGCAGACGACAGCGATTTTGTACGCGACGGTATGAAGATCATCCTGGATGTGGATGATGAGTTTGAGGTTCTGGGCACGGCCTCTACCGGAAAGGAAGCCATAGAGCTTGCGGAAAAACAGGCGCCGGACATCTTTCTGATGGATATACAGATGCCGGTAATGGATGGGATCGAGGCTACAAAGATCATAGTGGAGCGTGGCCTGGGCAAGGTCCTGATCCTCACAACCTTTGATGATGATGAACTGGTAAGAGGCGCGCTTCAGAACGGCGCAAAGGGTTATCTCATCAAAAACCACACTCCGGAGCATCTGAAGCAGATGATCAAGTCGGTATATTACGGTTCCGGTGTTATGGATGAAAATGTACTCGGGACCCTTACGGGTTCAGGCAGTTCCGGTACAGCTTCCGGCTTCGGCAATGCGGCTTCGGGCTTTGATGCTTCGGAATATACGGAAAGAGAGCTGGAGATAGTGAAGGCGGTGGCAGAAGGGCTTTCAAATAAGGAGATAGCCGGAAAGCTGTTCATTTCCGAGGGCACCGTAAAGAACTATATTACCGGCATTCTTTCCAGGGAAGGCCTGTCTCACAGGACTGCGCTTGCGGTATACTATCTGACCGGTAAGAAGTAGATGTTCTGTAAAAAGGTAACTGTTCGGCATCCGGAGATGCGGGGTGCTGAATAGTTACTTTTTTGTTGTAAAATGTTCGTGCTTTGTCGTATAATACTTTGATGTATTTTTATGGGCAGCGCCGTGTGATATGGCGCAGGATGTTCAGCCCTGAATGAAGAGGTATAGAAGGAAGAGAAAGCTTTGTCAGAAATAAAAGATTTTGAAGAAAAAAGTGAAGAAAGCATAGCTGAGACTGAAGAGAAAACGGAGGGATCAAAAAGCTCCGAGGAAGAGATCAGTGAGGATTCCGAAGAAAAGAAGGAAGAGGATAAGAAAGGCAGGACCGGAAAGAAGGTTAAGCCGCCCGCAGTATGGAAGATAGTTGTGGTGCTGGTGCTTGTGTTCGTCTTTACATTTTTCCTTACGGGAACGATCTGGGCGCTCTTTACCTGGAGCTCCATCTCCATGGACGAGCTGCTGTGGCATCTGCACGGATCCCTGGACGGAGCCAATTCGGATATGGTCTGGCAATTTGTGCTCATTACGGTAGGAAGCGGCCTCCTTGTTACGGGCGGCGCATTCTTCATGAACTGGATGGTAAGAAAAAGAAGAAATGTGATCCGAAAAAGGATATACAGGATCACCCAGATACTTGCCGCAGTTCTGCTTGTTGGAGCCCTGACCACCGGCTGGATCGGCTTCGGCATCGGAGACTATATAAAGTATCAGATGACAAGAGAGCCGTATATTGCCGACAACTATGTGGATCCGGCTTCTGTTGAGATCACATTTCCCGAAAAGAAGAGGAACCTTATAGTTATTTACATGGAATCCATGGAAATGACCTTTTCCGACAAGGAACATGGCGGGGCCTTTGAAAAAAATGTTATCGCGGATCTGACTCAGCTGGCGGAGGAGGATTATTCCGAGAATTTCAGCGGAAACAGCGGGATACTGAATGGCGGTATAGCCCTTCCGGGCGCGATCTGGACCATGGGCGCGCTGTTCGGAACTACAGCGGGTCTCCCTCTTAAAACACCGCTGGGACAGAACGGCATGGGAGCGAACAAGGATTTCTTCCCGGGAGTGATCACCATGGGCGATATACTTAAAAAGGAAGGCTATCAGAACAGGATGATAATGGGCTCCGATGTGAACTTCGGAGGCTGCCGTAAATACTTTGAGTCGCACGGGGATTATGTGATCCATGATTACGTATATGCCAAGGAGATCGGCCTCATCGATGAGAATTACAAGGTGTGGTGGGGCTATGAGGATGAAAAGCTATTCGCTTACGCAAAGGATGAGCTTCAGGAGCTTGCAGCAGGAGACCAGCCATTTTCACTGGTGCTCCAGACCATGGATACCCATTTTGAGGACGGTCACAGTTGTCCCCTGTGTCATAAAATATTCGGTGACAACAAGTATGCAAATGTAATGGACTGTTCATCACGTATGGTAAGGAGATTTGTGGAATGGCTCCGGACACAGGATTTTTATGAGAATACGACCATCGTGATCACCGGAGATCATCCGACCATGGATACCGACTTCTGTGATGATGTTCCGGAGGAATACCAAAGAAAGGTTTTCACCTGTATAGTCAACGGAGCTGCAGAGGTTAAGGATCCGGATAAGGTGAGAGTTTACAGTACATTTGATCTCTTCCCCACGATCCTTGCTGCAATGGGTGTAGAGATCGAAGGTGACAGGCTGGGCCTGGGTGCCAATCTCTATTCGGATGTACCCACACTCACAGAAAGAGATTCTGTGGAAACAGCGGAGGAAAAGATGAACTGCCGGTCACCGCTTATGGTGGATATGTTCTACGGCAATTACGAGCACCCGGCTGCGGGCGGGAAATAAATATAGTGTCAGAGTCATCAGGGCCCGGTTTTCCGGGCCCTGATTTGTAATTATTCAGCACCCCTGTGAAAAAAATAAAATCACGGATGAAAAGCTTGCTTTTCAGACTGATTTTATTTTTTTCACAGGATGGCCAAGAGGCGAAGCCTCTCTGGCCATCCTACGCTCCGGATGCGGAGCATCCGGAGTCGGGGGGTTGAATATTTAAGCTTAATTAATTTTTATACAGGAATTAATCATTTGTTAATCTTCACAAAAGGACTGTTTAATTTTACTCCTTTATAGTAACAGCTGTGAGCAACGTAAAACGAGTTGCCCGGAGCTGGTAAATGGCATGAGTAAAGGAGGAAAGGTAAAGTGAAGGTTTTTTTGAAGTACATTTCAAAAAGCATGCTTGAGAAGAAGGGTCGGTTCTTTCTGCTGCTCTTCTCGATAGCCATCAGTGCGGCGCTGCTGGTAGCAAGTACGGGTATGGTCGACATCATTATCGACAGCTTCAGCGGCGAAGCGGCAAAGGTTGCGGATGTTACCATCGTTTCAAAAGCAGATGATCCGTACCTGAAGGAAAGTGATCTGAATACGACCGGTCTTAAGGATCTGACTTACGAGCTGCAGACCACCGGAGTAAAGAATGAAGATGACAAGATCAAGTACGTCGGACTGCATGGCAGGAAGAGCTACGACGGAGCTATGGTGGAAGGAAATACAGAATTCCTCAGCCATACAGAAACCGAAATTCAGCCCTCCTGTATCCTGTCAAAGCGGATCGCCGATGAGCTTGGCCTGAAGCTGGATGACAACCTGAAGCTGTTCCTGGCCGGTGAAGAGATCGCCTTCAGGATCAGGGCTATCAGCGCAAATGAGAATCTCTTCTACGGAGATACGAAGACACAGTACAGCATCCTGGTTCCGTATGAATACATGAATCAGAAGCTGCAGGCAGACGGCGGATATAACGCGGTTCTGGCGAACGTAGAGGAAGGAACCTCGGCGGATTTCGTGAAGAGCTTTAACGAAGCTCATAAGGATATGGAAGCCATCGACCATATGTCAACCGTAGTTGTGGACAGTTCCCTGAATATCGGGCTTTACTCCATGATGGCCATCGTAGTTATCGTAAGCTGCATCATCATCCACGGAGTGTTCAAGCTGATCATGACCGAGCGGCTTTCGGTTATCGGAACCTTCATGAGTCAGGGAGCAACAAAGAAAAAGGTGGAACGGATAGTTCTTCTGGAGGGCCTCCTTTACGGAGCCCTGGGCGGTATCGTAGGATGCGCCATCGGAGAGGTTCTTCTCTTTGCTATTGGACGGATGACCTCCCCGCTTGCGGATTACGGAATATATAACGAATTTAAGATCAACTTCACATTTATTGCGATCGGTATGATCTTCGCCATCGTTCTTTCCGTAGCATCGGCGTACTTCCCGGTGCGGTCGGTAAGGAAGCTGGAAGTAAAGGATGTGATCCTGAACCGCGCAGAGCAGAAGCGCAGCAACCGGATCGTAAAGCCGGTGATCGGAGCCGTACTCCTGGGCTTTTCCATCCTTGTGTTCTTTATGAATGACAGCATGATCAATATTACGGCGCCTCTTGCTTTCCTCGGTGCCTATATAGGCATCGTACTTCTGGTACCGACGGTTGTAAAATGGGCTGCAGGCCTGCTGGCCGGAGTATTTAAAGGGAATGCAACAATATTCCTGGCTCTGAACAATATCCGGAGCTCAAAGCTCCTTAGGAACAACATTGTACTGATCGTAGTATCCCTTGGTTCTGTTCTCATGATCGGCTCCTTTGGAACGAGCATGACGCAGCTGGTAAAGGATGCCTATGAAAAGATGGCTTACGACTATGACGTTAACGCCATCATGGCGATTGACCCGAATCACGCTACAACAGATATGATCATTGAAAAGCTGGAAGCAACCGACGGAATAGTAAAGGAATCCATAAGTCCGGAATACTATGCTGAAGCAAAAGTGGACGGAGAACTCGCGGTAGCAACCGGTGTGGATCCGGAAGCCTATGAAGCACTGCTGGATGGATACTTCCATTTTGCATCGAATGAAGGTTATCAGGATTTCATGAAGGCAGAAGGAAATGTGGTTGTTCTTACCAGTAAGGTGGCAGACAAGATCGAAAAGAAGACAGGCGATACGGTAACGCTGGATGTGAATTCACATGAGGTTCCCTTCCGTGTGATCGGAGTCTATGACGGAAAGGCTTATAATAACGGCTTATCGATCCTGATCAACCAGGAGGTAATGAAGCAGGAATTCAATATCAAAGAAGCGAGCAACGTATACTTCAGAGTATCAGGTGATCCCGCAAAGGTTGAGAACAGCATCAAGTCTTATCTGGCATCTCTGGGATCCACTTACATGACCAGAGATGAGGAAGCAAAGCAGAATGATGAAAATAATCAGCAGCTGGTAACCCTCTTCGAGATCATTTCCTATCTGGCCATGATCATTGCTTCCATCGGTGTTTTCAATAATATCACGATCTGCTTCCTGCAGAGGAAGAGAGAGCTGGCAGTGATGGCTTCGGTAGGAATGAATAATGGCAGGCGTAAGCGCCTGATCCTTACGGAAAGTCTGGTATGTGTAGTATTCAGTATTCTTATCGCAGCACCGTTTGCTTTTCTTCTTGCAGACCTGATGACGGGCTTCTGTTACTTCATAGGAATAGCGATGGACGTATTCTTCAGCTGGAGTACAGTACCGCTTTACGCAGCGATCATCGCAGGTATCATTTTCATCGCATCACTTTCTACGATGCATAAGAGCAAAAAGCTCAGCATCGTACAGGAACTCAAGTACGAATAATACAATATAACAAAGCTTTTATGCGCTGCGCACCCGGAGTGAGGCGGGATGACCGAAGGATCAGCTTCGGGTGACCGCAGCGAACTAGATAGATGATCCTTCGCATTTGGAGAGGGATCAGAAAAACATGATAATATATGAATTTTGAAAATTACGGAGGATTATAAAATGAGCGCGATCGAAGTTAGAAATGTAAACAGGGATTTCAATAACGGAAAGCAGGTAACAAAGGTTCTGAAGAATATAAGTCTGACAGTGGATGAGGGAGATTTCGTATCCATCATGGGACCTTCCGGAAGCGGCAAGTCAACACTTCTT
This sequence comes from uncultured Eubacteriales bacterium, assembly GCA_900321505.1. Taxonomy (GTDB): domain Bacteria; phylum Bacillota; class Clostridia; order Lachnospirales; family Lachnospiraceae; genus Eubacterium_Q. The sequence goes on along the minus strand of ONWK01000039.1, from coordinate 3,483 downwards.
TATCTTCTGGGCGGGCTTGACCAGCCTACATCCGGCACTGTGTCAATAAACGGCAGAGACCTTTCCACACTTAAGGATAAGGAACTCAGCAATATGCGCAACGAGGAGATCGGTTTTGTGTTCCAGTTCTATAACCTGGTTCCGAACCTCAATGTGGTTGATAACATTTCGCTTCCTCTTATGCTGGCAGGAAAGAAGCAGTCTGCATATCAGGATAAGATCGATGAATGCCTGGAGCTCATCGGCATGCAGGATAAGAGAAAGCTTACTCCGAGAGAGCTCTCCGGCGGTCAGCAGCAGAGAGTAGCAATTGCGCGTTCGCTGGTATTCGATCCCGATATCCTCTTCCTTGATGAGCCCATCGGTAATCTGGACAGCAAGTCCGGAACAAAGATCATGGAGCTCTTCCGCCGCATCAACAGAAAATACGGCAAGACCATCGTTCAGGTAACCCACTCCGAGGAGGCTGCAAGATACGGTACACGCCTGATCCGTATAGTGGACGGAGAGATAGCATCCATGGAGGCGGTGAAGAGCGGGATCCGTTCAGCGTAAACGGTAAATATACAGCTTCCGGAGCCGGGGTGCTGAATAAACAAAATAAATGGTAAATATACAGCTTCCGGGCTGCTGCATCAACAACATGATGCGGCAGCCCTTTTGTCCGAAAAGGTTTCTTCATGAGAGGTAATATGATATACTATATCATGTACCCCGCGAAGCTTTGCCGCGGATGCAGGAGGCTTCCGGGTATGCTCTTTCGAAGCAAGAGCAGGGTACTGTTCCGGGATACAAAGGACGTTTTTTATTTTGCAGATCATATATACAGGAGACCAATGAGGAAATGACTAATATTTTTGATATCATAGCCGATCTGTGCTCATACGCGATCAAAAATGCATCGTCGGATTTCTTCTTAAAATACAGCTGTTTTTCTCCGGAGGAGAAGAATACATGTTATCAGGAGGCAGCAAAGCATACAGGCAGTCTTTTTATTTCGACATCGGGAGGCATTGATGCGGTCCGCTGGCTGAAAAAAGAGGATCTGACAGACACACTGTTCGGAGAACTTACGGAATATATAGCGGAACTGAAGGATAAGCAGGATATGTTCGGAATAGTTGTTTTGCTGCAGATCCTGGATGAAGGGCTGGCCGGAATTCTTATGGACAGGATATATGAGTTTCAAAATGACAACTGGTCTATCGTTCTGAATGAAAATCGCGAGACCACAGGAGTCGGGCTCCTTCCCCGGTGCTCCTGTGTATGGGAGAGAAAGAATCGTCTTGCCCACAGCTATAACAGGCTGGATAATTTCCTGTACAACATTCTTATCCTGAGAAATGATATTCTGAGGGACCTTATAGACCGGCATATATATCTGAAGGATGATTTCTTCCCCGATTTTGAAGAAAAGCGTATGCTGAAGATCGCCGCAACGCCGCTGCGCCTGGAAAGAGGCTTTGATACGGAGTTTTACCAAAAGGACAGGGTGCAGTATTTCCGTATCGTGGATAAGGGGAACGATCATACAGCGGAAAATGAACTTATCTGGACGAAGATCCGAAAAGCCGGCATGGAGAATTGTGATATAATTCTGTTCCCCGAAATGCTCGGAAACCCGGATATGGTCGAATATGTGCAGAAGAAGATAAGTGAGGAAAAAAATGCGAAGCTGCCGCCGATGATCATTCTTCCTTCTCTCTGGGAGAATGATAAAAATACTGTGACGGTTTTGGACAGAGAAGGTAAGGTGCTCTGCAGGCAGCAGAAGCAGAATCCATTTACGACTAACACAAAAAAAGGCGCTGTCATGGAGGGGATAACTCCGAGCCTTGGCGTGAATATTTTCCACTATGAAGGTATCGGAAGGATCGCGATCCTTATCTGTAAGGATTTTCTTACGACTGAATATCTGGCACGGCTTATGCACTGCTTCAAGCTGACGCTGATCATCGTGCCATCCTTCTCAACAGGGTCCTATGATTTCAGGCAGTCCTTTGACATCTGTGCTCATGATGACTGCAATGTTGTATGGATCAACAGCTGCGCTGCCATTGAAAAGGGAAAGGAAGCCAATTTTCAGTATATCGGTCATGTCAGGAAAAGGATAGGACGTCTGGATGATGACTCACTGAAGCTTTGCGGGATGAAGATCTGCAGCGGTGCATTTTCAGGAAAATGTAATCACGACTGTCTGTATTATGCGACCATTTCCGAGGTTAAAGAAATACCAGATAAGGAGAATGACGGAAATAAGATCGATATGGAAAACCTTACGGCAGCGGTATTCCTGAAGATGGGAATGAGTGATAAGGCTTTCATAAGGGAGATCGCGGAGCACTGCCGGGATTACGTGCCGAATGATCCGAAGGAAGACGAGTACGTCAGGATAAGGAGACAGCTTACCCATGCGGGAAGAAAAATGGGCTGTAAATTCACGGAACGGCAAATGGGAGAAGCACTCAATAATCTTAAGAGTTATGGAGCTATCAGAGTCATATTCCGTTTCGGAAGGGTTAACCGGGTAATGGGAAAGGCAGGGAAGCTTCATAGGAAGTCCGGCAATTGATTGGGTACAGTGAAAATGATATAATGTCTGTAGCTGAAGATTACTATTCTACACTAAGGGGGGCAAAATGTATGAAAAAGAAAATCCTGGCTTACATCCTGATCGCAGCTTTTTTACTGTCGGGAGCAATCATCAGTGTGTCTGATTCTGCCGATGCGGCGAGCGGAAAGTGGAAGCAGAATGGGAAGAAATGGTGGTATTCCTATTCTGACGGAACGTATCCGAAAAGCAAATGGGAGAAGATCGGCGGCAAATGGTACCATTTTGATAAATGGGGTTATATGCAGACAGGCTGGCAGAAGATCTCAGGCAAATGGTACTATTTCGGAACTAACGGGATAATGAAAACAGGCTGGCAGAAGATCAGCAAAAAGTGGTATTACTTCAGCGGAACAGGAGTAATGCAGACCGGAACGAAGACTATCGGCGGAAAGAAATATACCTTTGATAAAAACGGTGTATTGCAGGATCAGTCGGCGGATGAATTGTTTAAAAAAGAGACAGTCTATTTTGCTCCTTTAGATGAGCAGTTTTATGCATTATTCTTACACATCAAGAAGGGTGGTTCATTTCGTGTTGGTACAGAAGATGATATGATTGGCGGAGAAGAGCTTAAGGGCAAGATAGTTAACATCGTTAAGAAGAGCGCTACCGCATATGATATGGAAATGAGTTCCATTACCAACGCAAATTGGATAAAGAACGGCACAAAGGTTCATCTTTATAAAAAAGGAACCAAAATTTCGTCCATTCTCACAAAATACTTTACAAACGGAGAAAACACCGATCTTACCTTTGGCGGGAACTACTATGCTTTTGGAAAGAGCTGGAGGGAAATGACAACGCTTCCCAAAGATGCGATATATCTTGAATTGGAAGGCGGCGGGTACTGGTTTATAATAAAGGAGTAG
>ONWK01000395.1 GCA_900321505.1 uncultured Eubacteriales bacterium | reverse complement strand
GATGCAAAGCATCCGGAGCGTAGGCAGCTGATATTATATCATGCTCTGATATATCTTTGTGCAGTCTTCTGCGGTAAGTGTCACGAATCCGGAGATGCTGCCGCCTCTTCCGTTTCCGTTGCAGAGCACATCCACAAGCTTCGGGATATCCTCCTCCTTTGCGCCCAGCTCTTCGAAGTTCTTCGGCATTCCTATGGAAATGAGGAAGCTTCTGAAGGCTTCGATACCTTCAAGCGCAGTAACCTCAGGATGATCAAAATCCATCTGGCAGCCCCATACACGTACGGCAGCCTTTGCAAAACGCATTACATCATGATTCATTACATATTTAAAAACGGCAGGCATGGTCACCGCAAGTCCCGCACCATGTGCGCAGTCATACAGTGCCGAAAGCTCATGCTCTATGTTATGGCTGTTCCAGTCCTGGCTGCGGCCTACGCCGCAGGTATTATTATGCGCAACCATTCCGGCCCACATGATATTTGCTCTTGCATCATAATTATCAGGATCAGCTATAACCCTCGGGCCCTCGTGCTTCATGGTAAGAAGCAGTGCCTCGATAAGACGGTCCGTAACCTCAACCTCTTTTGAATTCGTAAGATATCTTTCATAAAGATGCGCCATGATATCCGTGATACCTGCAGCGGTCTGATACGGCGGAAGGGTCTGGGTCAGAGCCGGATTCAGGATACTGAATTTCGGCCGGATGGCATTACCGCTTGCTCCGCGCTTGAACATACCCTCTTCCTTTGTTATTACGGAATCTGGACTTCCCTCGCTGCCCGCTGCTGCGATGGTAAGGATCGTTCCCACCGGAAGCGCCTCCGTAATAGGCTTTCCGCTGTAAAAATCCCAGAAATCCCCGTCATATATGGTTCCTGCAGCTATGGCTTTAGATGAATCTATAACGCTTCCTCCTCCGACTGCAAGGATAAAATCAACATTTTCCTTACGGCAGAGCTCTATTCCTTCATAAACAAGGCCGCTGCGGGGATTTGGCTTAACTCCTCCCAGCATTACATAGCTTATGCCTTCCTTTGCGAGGGATGCCTCCACCCGGTCCAGCAGACCTGATCTCTTCGCGCTGTTTCCGCCGTAGTGGATCAGGACCTTGCTTCCACCGAACTGCTTAACATATTTTCCTGCTTCATTCTCAGTATCCCTGCCGAATACGAAAAAAGTCGGCGAATAAAAAGTAAAATTCTCCATGCTGTAATCCTCCCCATCGTTTGTCTCTTTATCTTCTCTTCAGACATCGCGCAAAAAACCATGCGAACTCTAATCCGCCATTTCCGGCTCCTATTCCACTGCATTATGTTACTGTACGCTGAACAGCAGCTTTCCATAGCTGGGATAAGGCCAGTATTTGGCAGAGGTAAGCATTTCCGCTGCATCCACATAGCCCCGAAGAGTGGACATGCTGGGCAGGATCTTGTCACGGACTGCCGCTGAGGTTTCAAATATATCCTTACAGTTCTTCAGTCCGGCAAGAGCCTCCTCCAGTGCTTCCACGGAGGTGAGAATGTTATCAGTCAGATCGGTCAGCTTCTCGATGGTTGAGATCTCGTAACGGCATTTCAGCTTCTCACTGACGGATTTCATGGAATCTACCGCACGGGCAAGGGTATAAAGATACTCCTCGATGGCCGGCAGGTAGTCCTTGCGGACCATATCCACCATGGTGAGTCCTTCGATATTTACGGTCTTGCAGTAGTTCTCCAGCATGATCTCACAGCGGGAATGGATCTCTGCCTCACTGAAAACCTTCTGACGGGTAAGCATTTCCACATTCTTCCTGTCGAGCAGATGGGGCATGGCATCGGCAGTGGTCTTAAGATTTGAAAGACCGCGCACCTCTGTTGCTTCCTTTACCCACTCCTCGCCGTAACCGTCGCCGTCAAAAAGTATCCTCTGATGCTCTGTGATCACACGCTTGATCAGATCATGCAGCGCGCTCTGGAACTTATCCGTACCCTTTACCGGCTCCAGCTCATCCGCGTACTGACGGAGGCTTTCTGCCACTGCCGCGTTCAGCATGATATTTGCGCAGGCTATACTGTTGGAGGAGCCCAGGGAACGGAACTCGAATTTATTACCGGTGAAGGCAAAGGGCGAGGTCCTGTTGCGGTCCGTGGTATCACGGAAAAAGCGGGGCAGCGCATGTACGCCGAGCTTCATCTGAACCTTCTCAACGCCCTCGTAGGGCACGTCATTCTTGATCGCATTGAGTATGCCGGTCAGCTCATCCCCGAGGAATACGGAAATGATGGCCGGAGGCGCTTCATTTGCACCCAGACGATGATCGTTGCCGGCTGTTGCCACGGAGAGTCTGAGCAGATCCTGATAATCATCCACAGCCTGGATCACTGCACAGAGGAAAAGCAGGAACTGGGCGTTCTCATACGGTGTCTCACCGGGGGAGAAAAGATTCACGCCGGTATCTGTGGACACCGACCAGTTATTGTGCTTGCCTGAGCCGTTCACTCCTGCAAAGGGCTTCTCATGCAGCAGGCACACCATACCGTGCTTCTTGGCCACCTTCTGGATGATCTCCATGGTAAGCTGGTTATGGTCTGCAGCGATATTTGTTGTGGTATATATGGGCGCCAGCTCATGCTGTGCCGGAGCCACCTCATTATGCTCGGTCTTAGCGAGGATTCCAAGCTTCCAGAGCTCAGTATTCAGCTCCTCCATAAAACAGGAAACTCTCGGTTTGATAACACCGTAGTAATGGTCATCCATTTCCTGTCCCTTGGGAGGCCTGCAGCCGAAGAGTGTTCTTCCGGTATATATCAGATCCGTGCGCTGGTTGAAAAGCTTCTGGTCAATGAGGAAATATTCCTGCTCGGGACCCACGCTGGTATTTACATGCTTCACATCCTCATTTCCGAAAAGATGAAGAACCCTGAGGGCCTGACGGTTGATGGCCTGCATGGACCGGAGCAGAGGTGTCTTCTTATCCAGCGCCTCGCCGGAATATGAGCAGAATGCCGTGGGTATGCAGAGTGTATGATCCTTGATAAATGCGTAAGAAGTGGGATCCCAGGCTGTGTAGCCCCGCGCCTCGAAGGTTGCCCGGAGTCCGCCTGAGGGGAAGGAGGATGCATCCGACTCTCCCTTGATAAGCTCTTTGCCTGAGAATTCCATGAGGACGCCGCCGTCCCCCGTGGGTTCTATAAAGCTGTCGTGCTTTTCCGCCGTCACACCTGTAAGGGGCTGGAACCAGTGAGTAAAATGTGTTGCGCCCTTTTCGATGGCCCATTTCTTCATCTCCTCAGCCACCACTTCCGCAACCTTCTCATCCAGTCTTACATTCTCATCAATGGTCTTCCGAAGTGACCTGTACACATCTCCGGAAAGACGCTCGCGCATTTCCCGGTCTCCGAAGACCATGGAACCAAAAAGCTCGGGAACATTGAGTTTCTCCATTATTTTTCTCCTCTTATCTCTCATTCTGCAGCAGGGAAGCATCATATGGTCAACCGATCATCCTGCCGGAAAAACTTAACTTTATTAGTAAAAGTATTAGTCAAAACGACGTTACCTATAATACCGCAATTAAGAATATTTTGCAATCAGCAGAATTACCACTCTTTCCCTGCATCGGTCTCAAATTAAGTACACTTTGCATATATAGCCTTCATTTCCGGAAAAAACGGACTGAAACTAAAGTATCCCGGGAACAGATGCTCTCCGGGATACCTTTGTTTCTGTCAGGACCGTGAACCGGCCCTGTTATATTTTAGTTAGAACTTTCCTGCCTTTGCAGCTTCTTCGATGGATACAGCAGTGGAAACTGTCATACCAACCATCGGGTTATTACCTGCACCGATGAGGCCCATCATTTCAACGTGAGCCGGAACGGAGGATGAACCTGCGAACTGTGCATCACTGTGCATACGTCCCATGGTATCGGTCATACCGTAGGAAGCCGGACCTGCAGCCATGTTATCCGGGTGAAGTGTACGTCCTGTACCGCCGCCGGATGCAACTGAGAAGTACTTCTTTCCTGCCTCTACGCGCTCCTTCTTGTAGGTACCTGCAACCGGATGCTGGAAACGTGTCGGGTTGGTGGAGTTACCTGTGATGGAAACG
>ONWK01000292.1 GCA_900321505.1 uncultured Eubacteriales bacterium | reverse complement strand
TCCATGGTAGATGACGGCACGGTAGCCTATACAGTCAGCGGCATCGACCAGAAGATCAACAACATGGGCAAGAAAGCGGTCATGACCGAAGAAGGTGCAAAGCGCCTGAATCCTGACTATGAATTCCAGGATGTGATGATTTTCCTTAAGGATTCATCCAAGTGCAGGGAACTGAAAAAGCAGTGGGAAAAGGAATATCCTGACTTCCAGTTCACGCTCGTTGAGGACCTCATCGGATCAACGATCGAGATGATGAAGTCAGCAATGGAAGCAATCTGCGTTATCTTCATCATTGCAACATGCTTCGTTGTGATCCTTACACAGCTCCTTCTCACCAGAGCGCAGGTCATCCGCGAGAGAACAGACCTCGGTGTATCGAAGGCCCTCGGCTACACATCAGGCGAACTCATGAGAAGAACGCTTATGACTAATATGCCGACCATCGTACTCGGCATCGTTCTGGGAATCATAATGCACTACCTGTTCAGTAATCAGATGATCCTTCTGGGCCTTGCATCGTTCGGCATCAGACAGAACAGCTTTTCCACATCGCCTGTCTGGATGCTGGTAACTGCAGCGATCATCATCGTTTGCGCCCTCGTCACCGCATTCTTCAGCGGCCGTGGAATCACAAAGCTCGAACCCGTAAAGATACTCAAAGAGGAATAAGGATTACATATAAAGGGGGTGTCTCAGTTGAGGCAACCCCTTATTGTTTTAATTTGCCGTTATCAGCTTTTTCCTGAATAACACGATCATGACGCCTAACGTTACTGCCAACACACCCGTTGTGATGATGCTTGCTTCGATACCGTAATCAGCGCCGTTTAAGACATTGCTTCCGACATTGCTCATATCGAAAACTGCTGCAACAGATTCATCCTTACCGCTCAGGTTAAGTCCTAAGATGTTGTAAAGGATATAGTTCCAGAACGAATGCAGGCCGCATGCTGCCCAGATGCTCTTAAACCGCATTGTAAGGAGCGAGAGGATAAGCGAGATCAAGACAAGATTAACTATTGTCACAGAGGCTATAACAGGGTTTCCGCCTGCCATATTACCTATATGCGGAATAGTAAACAGAGCAGCAGTAATGCCCAAGGCAACAGGAACTTTAGTCTTTCTTATCAGGAGCTGCTGGACAACGCCTCTGCAGAGCACTTCTTCCATTGCACCTTGGAACACGAAGCACAAAGCCATGACAGATACCATCTTAACGTCGATGTTCCCGAAAACGCCATTGAACTTAATTGCGCCGGTCAGCACAGTCAGAATAACGGAAACCATAACAAGAACCGCCCCAATGACTATGCCTGCAAAATAACTGCCGAATCTCTTTGTAAATCCTAATTCAGCTATGGTCTTTTTCTGGAACAGCTTCCACAAAATGAATATTACACAGATCATGACTGAGTAGCCGAGATAGGTAATTATCGTGATCGTGTCCATGTCGAACATCTCACCTTTAAGAGGATTCTTGCCGCATGCGAAATGCACTCCTATTGCAAGTGCTTCGCCAACCAGTTCTCCGCCGAACTTAAATACCCAGAACATGATGATGACCTTAATGATATATAGCAAATTGGGCATATCTGTGCGGTTGTTGAACGGACTGATGTTCTTTATGAATTCTTTAATCTTGCTCATGTAAATCTCCTTTTTCGGGCGCGCTGATATAGAAGCCCGGCATAGCCAAGCTCCATAAATCGATTAGTTTTAGTGTCAGATCAGATCGGGAAACCGTTGATCAGGAAATAAATCAGCATCGAGATGAGGTCTATTCCGAGCAAGACACCGAAGCCTATCAGGAACCACTTAAGGGCCGTCTTCGCACGCTTGCCGTTCTTCTGTGTAAGTATCTTCTGGTCGATCACGTCGGCCATGGTCTTATGATCTTCTGTCTTGACCGGTTCTATGCCTTTAAGAAGATAATCCGTGGTCACTTCGAAAATGTCACTCATAATGACCACTTTATCGAGATCAGGGGTTGCCTGCTCACTCTCCCACTTCGAGACAGCCTGGCGGGATACACCGACAGCGTCTGCCAGCTCTTCCTGGGACATGCCTTTGGACTTTCGAAGGCTCTGTATTCTATCAGCAATTGTCATATTTCCACCTCCAAGGTTTGTTGGCCTGAGATTAGCAAAATAAGCCTTTACATAACCACCAACCGCACCTTGAAATCTGTCAACCGGCGGTTGCAAACCCTTATTTTATTGAATAACTCTCAGAATCCTGCCTGAATTTGCGGAAAGAGATCCAGCTTAAGCCATGCTTTTCAGCTATCTTTGGAATAGCTTCCAAAACATCACGCAAATCCCACGCGATGAAGTCTATATATCCGAAATTAACTCCGGTAGCGCCGCCGACAAACATGAATGAATCCGGCAAGGACTTCTCCAACTCAGCTGTGACCGCATCTCTGAGATCAAGTATCTGTGTGCCGCGCGAGTCACTTTCTATCGTATCGAGCGGATAGAACAGATAGCCTCCGACGATACCATCCTCTTCCAAAGAATCCGTAATGTAAGTCTTCTCACGATAGAAGTCATCCATCATGGGAAGGATACAGGTTGAACCTGATATGATGTCCCAACGCATTCCGTCCTTTGATTCCTCATGAGGATTCATTCGGTACGCGCTGTACATGTCGATATACCGGTTAGAATCAAGGAGCTGCTCCATGGTCATCGAGAGGTTCGAAACAAAATCATCCATAATTTCCATAAGACTGATGGAAGGTCTGTCCAAGGGTTTATCCAGGAAATTGATGTCTGCAACAAACTTCATCTCAGCAAGCTCTCCTATAGCCTGATCCAGGAGGATATACAGAAGCTGATAAGCAGCATTGACGTTACCCTTAATAAGGGGAAGCATATTCTCACAATAAACAGAGAGCATAGCATGCCCGTTTTCCCACTCAGTCCATAAGCGGATATCTGAAGCGCAGACCGAATTCTCGCCCATCACTATCTGGAATCGATTTATTGCATTTCCGTCGGACTGCCTTCCGACATAAATATTCCAATGTTCAAGCACTTCCTTGGGAGCCCGGTCCTTAAAGTATGCTCTGGAGAATAATCTTGCCCAATCACCTTCGAGGCTCAATATGAGGTCGTATTTATCTCCTTTGCGGCCGACTTCGGCATAAGTGCCCGCAAAAGCCGGCGACAATAATTTGTGGATTTCTTCCGATATCTGCTCTCTGTCAGCTTTGCTGTCTATGAGATGTCTTAAAACTGCTTCTTCCTTTACGAAGTTCTTCCAGCACTCATCAACTCTGATGCGGAAAGACCTGTCGACAAATGGAAACTCCGTATATTTTTTCGTGCTCGGATCAGCCAGATTGCTCTGCTTGTCGTTCTTAGACTTATTAAATAAACCCATGCGTTGCCCCTTTCGAGATTAAAAAGTTCCGCTCATCAACGTCAAAAAGTCTTTACCTTTGTAAGCCTGATTATATCATTTGTCCTTCAGCTTCAGCTTACTGCCCTCGAAATATAAGACAGACTTACGCTCATTAACGAATTGCGTGATCAAGTCTTTTTTCTCATTAACAAGAGGTGCAAGCTGGGATCTTACACCGGCGATTGACGATTGGACTGTGGAATAACCGATACCATCAGACTCCAGCTGTGATGTCAGGAGCAGTTCAGCCTCAAGTTTTGCTTTCTTTTCGCTAAGTGGTCTTATCTTCAGTTCTTTCTCCCAAATGTGTTGTCGTAAATTGGTCTTTGGTATAAGAAAATCCCCTTGAAAACAAACGCTTCAGGGGGACTTGGTGGCGGAGAAGGAGGGTTACAAAACCCCTCTCATAAACCCTGAAATTTTGGGATTATTCTCTCACAAACTCTTACGAAAAACAAAAACCTCCCGAGATATTCTTATCTTCAGGAGGTTATTTTCACTGGCGGAGAAGGAGAGATACAAAATCTGATCCGTATTAGCAAATGACTTTTGCCTTCCGCCCTTTATTTCTAATAACCTCTGGATTTTTTCTTTTTTTCAGCACTATGGTAGCAATTCTGTTTCAAAGTCGTACTTGTCGTAAAGTGTCCGAATAATAGACCTATATATAACCTATAATATTATTG
>ONWK01000393.1 GCA_900321505.1 uncultured Eubacteriales bacterium | reverse complement strand
GTTTCAGATATCATGAAGCAGAAGACCGTCCGTAAGATCGCACTTGCCTGCCGGATGGAGAGCGAGCAGGAAGAAAAGGAGCCGCAGATCGAAGAAGAATTGAGGGAAGCAGTCTGGAGTGACCGGGAACTCCGGAATGTACAGGATGATTTTGCTTCACGTGGGGAACATCTTGAACGCATCTATCCATTAACTTCCATGCAGGAAAGTATGCTGCTGAAATATCTGACAGAGAAGGATAGCTGGGCATACAGGCTGGTAACGATCTTTACGCTGGATGTGCTTCCTACGAAACAACAGCTGACAAATGCAGTAAACCGACTGCTGAACAGATATGAAGTGCTTCGTTCTGCCATCATTTATGAAGGGGTATCGGAGTACCGTCAGGCCATTACTGACCGTAAGGCAGTTGTTCATATGGTGGATCTGTCCGGGGAAGCAGAACCTGAGAAGGCAGTACTATCCCTTCGGGAGGAGATCCTGACACATGATTATGATCTGCAGAAAAAATCATTGTTCCAGTTAACCTGCGCGAAGCGAACAGAGAATAGCTGCTTCCTGTTGGTGGCAACCCATCATATCATTGTGGATGGATGGAGCAGTTCACTGTATTTTGGGGATCTTCGGAAATACATCAGCGATGAGATCCGGGGTATAGAACCTGAGCAGGAAAAAACGGTGCAGCGTGGAGCCTATGAAGCGGTTGTCCGGGAGCTGAGACGAAAGGATCTTGCGGCTGCGGCGAATTACTATCATGAGCTTCTGGATGGTTATGATACCCCTGCAGCGATTTCCTCCTGGAAAACTTCCGCTGATCTGCCGGAGGCATCGGACACTGCAGAGATACTGATCGATAAGGAGACGGTGCGGAAGGTATCCGAAGTATGCAAAAAAGAACATGTAACCCTGGGAACAGCAGTGGAACTGGCCTGGGGACTGACTCTTGGCACCGCGGCCGGAACAGATGATGTAGTGTATGCCAAGGTGGTTTCCGGACGAAACAGTACGAAGATCGATACTGACAGGATGGTTGGCTTATTTATCAATACCGTTCCGGTCCGGTTAAAGATCTCGGAGCAAACGACTGTCGTACAGGCATTGAAGGGTTTGATGGATCAGGCTGTTTCCACAAATGACTGGGATTGGTGCCCGCTGTCCGTGATACTGGAAACGACACCTCTGGGCCGCAATCTGTTCCAGTCGGTTTTTGCCTTTGAAAACTATGACAGCGGTCTTATCGAATCGGATCCGTCAGATACAGCTTTTTCAATGAAGCTGTTCTATATGAAGGGAGAAGCAAGCGATGCGTTGATGCCTTCCGTAGAAATGACAGAAGACGGTGGAGTTCTGTTCCGGATCATTTATGACAGAAAAGTATTCAGACATGTGGAAATGGAACGTGTAGCCCGTCTGTACGCTCACCTTTTCAGGGAGATCGGGCAGCAGCCGGAATGTAAGGCCTCAGCCCTTCCCCGGTTGGATGAGAAGGATACAGAAGAGGTGCTCAGGCTTTCCAGGGGAGAGACCATTTCCTACGATCTGAGCCAAACATGGGTGGACCTTTTTGAGGAACAGTTGAAGGAGAATGAAAACAGCCTGGCTGTCGATGACGGAGAAGGCAGCTTTTCCTATCGCCAGCTGAATGATATTTCCTTACGGATCGCCGATACATTGCATAAGCAGGGCGTTGTCGCGGATGATTTTGTTGCGATCCGTCTTCCCCGGGACAGAAAGTATGTAGCAGCAATCCTGGGTATTCACCGGCTGGGAGCCGCATATGTACCCATTGATATGGCATATCCGGAAAGCAGGGTGGAATACATGTTGACCGACTGCGGTGCAAAAGCCGTTGTGGATGAGGAACTGCTGCAAAACCTGGGACAGGATATGTACACAGGCAAACCTGTACCGGACAATCTGGCGTACATGATATACACATCCGGTTCTACAGGGAAACCAAAGGGTGTTATGCTCCACCACAGGGGTCTTATGAATTTCACTGTAGCGACCGCCATTCAGAATGAGCTTACGCCGGAAGACCGGGTTGCATCCCATCGATCCTTCAGTTTTGACGCCCATATCGAGGACATTTTTCCGGTGCTTGCCAGCGGAGCGTCTGTTCATATCATGCGGGAGGAGATACGTAAGGACTTCGATGCCATCGCAGGATTTCTGGAGGATCATAAGATCACAGGGTGTGGTTTTACTACATCAATCGGGAAGACGCTGCTGACAGATTACTCGCTGAAGGTGCGTTATATGACGGTGGGAGGAGAAGCCCTTACCGGCGTAACATGTAAAAAGGTGCAGATAATTAATGAATACGGACCTACGGAATGCACCAACGATACCTGCGTTTATAAGCTGGAAAGAGGGAGAATCTACCCGCGTGTTCCTGTAGGGCGCCCCATGCCCAACAGCTGGTGCTTCATTACGGATGAATATGGAAATCTTCTGCCGAAGGGGTTTGCCGGGGAACTGTGTTATGCAGGCCCGCAGGTAGGAAGCGGATACTGGAATCTGCCTGATAAAACGGCAGAAGCATTCATGGATTGTCCCTTTGTGGATGGTATGCGCATGTACAGGACCGGTGATATGGCCCGTTACAATGAAGAAGGTCTGATCGAGGTTCTGGGACGAAAAGACGGGCAGGTAAAACTACGGGGATACCGGGTGGAAACCGGTGAAGTGGAATC
>ONWK01000389.1 GCA_900321505.1 uncultured Eubacteriales bacterium | reverse complement strand
GAGAACCGTACGCACCCTGCTCCGAAGGAGCAGCCCGAACGAAGAGAGGGTTTGTGAACGATTTCCTTAATCGTTCACAAAGGTATAACTATTCAGTGCCTCAGCTTCGGATGCAGCATAGTTACTTTTACGCATTAACATCCGACTTGATCACGTATCCCACGCCTCTTACGGTCTGTATCATTTTCACATCATAAGCCTCGTCTATCTTTGCCCTGATATGACGGATATACACATCCACGATATTTGTCTCACCCAGATAATCATATCCGCAGACACGCTCCAGCAGGGTTTCCCGCGGAAGCACGATATCCATATTGGAAAGCAGGGTTTCAAGCATAAGAAATTCACGGTTAGTCAGGTCAATGATGCGTCCGTCGTAACGCACCTCGCGCTTGGGCATATCCAGCGTAAGCGCTTCCCAGCGCATGGTGCCGTCAGGCTGTCTTCCGTTCTTTAAGCCTGTGGCGGAAGCCTCGGCCGAAACCATTTCCTTCTCGGCATTTCTCAGTACCACACGTATTCTTGCCAGCAGTTCCTCTATGGCAAAGGGCTTCGTAATATAATCCGATGCACCGGCATCCAGACCTGCCACCTTATCCATGACCGCGTCACGGGCTGTAAGCAATATTACGGGCACGTCAGAAACGGGCCGCAGACGCCTGAGAACCTCCAGGCCGTTAAGTCCCGGAAGCATAATATCAAGCAGGATAAGATCAAAACCGCCCTTTTCTGCGATCTCAAGAGCTTCCCTGCCGTTTCCGCTTTTCTTCACTTCATAGCCTTCATGCTGAAGCTCAAGCTCCACAAATCTGGCCAGCTTTTCTTCGTCCTCTACCAGTAAGATATTTCTCTGCATGGCTTTTCCTTTCTCAGATCCCGCGGACCTTCTTCATATCGGATGTCATTCATCCTTATTGGGATTTTGGGGATTTTCAGGATTTTCGGGATTCACGGGGTTATTATTCCCGGAACGTCCACCTTTCCTCATACTGTCTTCCATCCACTTGCTGGCCTTGTCACCGGCTTTATCCATCAGATCATTCACGGCACTGAGATCGTCCTTACCTACGATACTGTAGCGAACTCCGAAGAAGAGCGATACCGCTATCACGATAAGAACTCCGAGATGTGTAAACAGGAACAGTATGATCACTATCAGCAGCGGCACACGGATGAGTTCTCTCTCCGAGTTGCTTACTACAAGATAGTTATCCATACTTTTACGGAAGCCTGTTCTGATCAGATGTGAAAGCCTTTCACCGAAGGAAGGATCACTGTCCTTCTGGCTTTCAACAATAACCTCGGTAACATTTTCATAGTTCTTTTTCTCATCAGCATTGGTGGAAAATGTTGTCTGCTCCGGCGCCTTTGCATGTCCCAGTTTTTCCAGGTAGACCATGGCATCAAGAATGTCACCGTCACAGGCACGCAGTGCATCACGCGCCTCCTCATAGCTGACATCAGCCCTCTGTCTTAACTTTTCAACCTTTTCAAACTCGTCCATTTTATCTCCTCCGTCCCGGTAAAAGCACGGTTATGTGCGGTTCATTTTCCTACTGTACACAGCTTATCAGAAGAAAATGAACATATCTTTGGAGAAAGATTAAAATTAGATTAATCCTTCGCCGGACGCTCCGTCTATTATAACAGGAAATGCCCCGTTCCGCAATCCGCACAATCGGGCAGAGGGGTATCTGTTCACCTCGATTGTCGTGTAATAAAAAGATCCACCCGGGGACAGCTGGGAACTGCCCCCGGGTGGACCCCGGCGTTTACATTACTGCCTTCATAACAGGAGGTGGTGAAGCGATCAATCTATGGTGATTATCTCCTTGGTATCCTCTTCCTTCTGCTTCAATACCGTAAGTGCAAGCACACCGTCTTCGAATTTGGCCTTAATGCCTTCGCCCTTAACGGCGTTGCCCACATAGAAATTCCTCTGAAGCTTGCCGGTGTGACGTTCCTTGCGGAGATATTTTCCGACCTCGGCCTTCTCTTCCTTCTCCTCGGTATGCTCGGCGGAGATCTTCAGATAGCCATCCTCCAGCTCAACCTTAACCTCTTCCTTCTTGTAGCCGGGCAGCTCAAGATCAAGCTCATAACGGTCTTCAAATTCCTTTACATCTGCCGTCATCTTACCGAAGGTTTCCGGTACTGCCTTTTCCTTCTCAAGATTGCAGGGATAACCAAACATCTCATTCATCAGGCCATCCATCCATGTTCCTTTAAATACGTTCGGATAATACATAATCAACGCTCCTTTCAGATATTCCCGAAGTCATTCCGGGCTGCGGCACCCTTTTTCTATCATATTCCGGATGCCTTATTTCCTTTGCTGACTATGTTATACCACTTTTATTAGCACTCGTCAATAGTGAGTGCTAATAAATATTATAAATTTTTCTTAACATTCGTCTTTCTTGACTTTTCTCATATTTGAGAATATAATCACAAATGAGAAAGGTCAAGGAGGAATCTGCCATTGAATCTTATCAAAGTACTGTCAAATCCTGTAAAAATGCAGATAGTCCAGTATCTGGCTGTCCACGGAGCATCCACAACAAAGCAGATAT
>ONWK01000388.1 GCA_900321505.1 uncultured Eubacteriales bacterium | reverse complement strand
CTTCCTCTTCGATCTCCTCAGCCGCTTCCTCTTCGATCTCCTCAGCTGCTTCCTCAGCTGCATCAGTGATTTCTTCTGCAGCTTCTTCAGCTGCTGATTCTACTTCTTCTGTTTCTTCCCCAGCACTTTCCACAGCTTCCACAGCGGCCCCTGCTGCAGCCATTACTGCTGATGCCTGAACCGAACGTGTTACCGACTCAGCAACCAGAAGAGATGCATTTTCAGCCCTGTCAGCTGCCGCTACCGCACGGTTTACAACATCTTCGGAATTTGCCTTCAGTTCTTCCATACGGGAAGCTGTTGCATCCATCTCACCCTTCAGCTCTTCCATACGGGAAGCTGTTGTATCCATATCTTCCTTAAGCTTGTCAAGGTTCTTTGTAACACCGTCGATCATACCCATCTGAAGCTTAAGTTCCTTCTCCTTCTCGGAGATCTTCTCAAATACCGCATCAACTTCAGCCTTGTTCTTATCCCAGCCGGCCGCGATCTCCTGAGCCTGCTCTGTAAGACTGTCTGCCGCATCCTGATTTCTGGCATCAAGCTCATCTATCTTTGCATCAGCCTCATCCAGCTTGGCATCGATCTTGCTCACACGATCCTCTATCGCAGGCTGCTTTGCAGATACAGCATCCATGATCCTGCTGTCGATGGTATTCTTGGTAAGCTCTTTAACCTGCTTCTTGCTGTATTCCCTGATAAATGTATCGGTCATCTTCTTCAGCTGTCTCTTATCAGCCTCTGTCAGATCCTCCCGAAGTCCCGGTGTGGTTTTCTCTTCCGCATTTCCGTCACCGTCCTTGCCGGTAAGAAGAAAGCTTACTACTATGAGGATCACGCCGATCACAAGTACGATAATCGTTGCAACAGTCATGGTTTTACCCCCTTAAAATATATCAGTATGTCTTAATCTTGCGAATTATCTGCAGTTCCGTATTCCGTAAGGAGCGTATCATTTAATATCCTGATGTGAGTTCCCCTCATTCCCATGGATTTTGTCTCAAGCACACCTGCCCCCTCCAGCTTCCTCATGGCGTTTACTATTATGGAGCGTGTGATCTTATACTTCTCGGCAACCCGGCTTGTGATAAGTATCACTTCTCTGCCGTCCAGTTCCCGGAGCAGACAGCTTATGGCCTTCTGCTCTGACTGTGACATGGATTCCATGGCCGCACTGAGATTGGACTTCATTCTTTTTTCCTCATCGTCCTCTTCATACAGGGCCCGCATGATCTCCAGTTCGATCACGGTATTCGCATATTCACTTAAAATGATATCTTCAACATCAAATGTACTGCCTGAACGGTAAATAAATGTGGTGCCCATCCGTTCTCCGGCAAAATATACAGGAAGAAGGATCGCCGTACTGCCGCGGGATACCGACCTGTCAAATCCCAGAGTCTGCAGATTAACATTTTCCTTTGTGGAAAGCACAGACAGAAAACGTTCATTCATCTGCGGATCGATCAGCGCTCCAACAGATGTCCTGAGCAGCGCACTGAGATCAGGCGCCTCCTTATGATCATATGCACCAAGCACCTTTCCTTTTGCACTTACCACCATGCAGCTGGCGGAAAGCAGTTCTCCCAGACATGCACAGATATCACTGAATATTACAACTCTGGACGCATTATCATGAAGCAGCTTGCCTATCCTCCGCGTCTGGTCCAGCAGATTTACACTCATATTCCCCTCATCTTTTCCAATGAAAAAACTTTGTGTCAGGCACTTCACCTACTATAACACAAAGTTTTTCCGTTAACAATAATATAAATACAAAATTGGTGTATATTCAGCCCCACATCTCCGGATGTTTTCCATCCGTGATCTTTATGATTTTCACGAGGTGCAGAATAGTTACTATTCAGCCGTTTCAGGTTCATATACCTCGACATATCCGCAGGCAGCATCGGAGCATGCTATTCTTTTACCCTTAAAGGTCATCAGCGCTCCGCATTTGGGGCAGGCTTTTGCCACCGGTCTGCTCCATGACATAAAGTCACACTGCGGGATATCTATGCATCCGTAGTATATCCTTCCCTTCTGGGTTCTGCGGACCACAAGATCCTTTCCGCATTTCGGACAGGATACTCCAATCTTCTCAAAGAAAGGCTTTGTATTCCTGCATTCCGGGAAATTGGGACATGCAAGGAATTTTCCGTAAGCGCCGTATTTTATGACCATTCGCGCTCCGCATAAGTCACAGATCTCATCAGACTGCTCATCGGCGATCCTTACGCTTGCAAGAGTATCTCCTGCGTCCTTGATAGCCTCTTCAAGATCGGGATAGAAATTCCTTACAACCACCTTCCACTGTATGGTGCCCTCACCGATCTTGTCAAGCAGCGACTCCATATTGGCCGTAAAATCCTGATCAACTATAACAGGGAAACCTTTTTCCATAATGCTGTTAACAGCGCTGCCCAGCTCGGTGATATACAGTTCCTTCTTTTCCTTCGTCACATAACGGCGCGCAAGGAGCACTGAAATAGTCGGCGCATAGGTGGAAGGACGACCGATTCCGTTTTCCTCCATGGAGCGTACAAGCGAGGCTTCGGTATAATGTGCCGGAGGAGCCGTAAAATGCTGCTCCGCATTTATATCCGCGCATTTCAGCACATCATCCTCTGAAATACCATGGAAATTCACTGCAGTCTCCTGCTTCTCCTGACTGGGATATACCAGCTGAAAGCCGTGAAATGATAAGCTTGAGGTTGACGCACGGAAGGTGTATTCACCGTTCTTTACGGTTACTGCAAATATATCTGAAACTGCAGGCTTCATCCTGCTGGCTACAAAGCGCTCATAAATAAGCTTATACAGCTTATACTGTTCATCGGAAAGCACACCCTTCAGAGCTGCCGGCTTCTGACCGAGATCCGTGGGGCGTATTGCCTCGTGAGCATCCTGTATCCTTTTTTCCTTTTTATCCTTTAATTCCTCATCGGCAACATATTCCTCGCCGAAATCATGGCGGATCATTTCCCTTACGGCTGCATCCGCTTCCTCGGATATTCTTGTAGAATCGGTACGAAGGTAGGTGATAAGTCCCACTGTGCCCTGACCCTTGATCTCCACTCCTTCATACAGCTGCTGTGCAACTCTCATGGTCTTTGATGTGGAATAGTTAAGTCGTCCTGCCGCAGTCTGCTGCAGCGTACTTGTAGTAAAGGGAAGGGGTGCCTTGGTCTTTCGCTGGGATTCCTTCAAGGAGGCAACCTTAAAATCTTTTTTCTCAGCCGCTTTGCGTATCTGTTCAGCCTCTTCTCCTGTCTTAACTTCCTCAGTATATCTGAAGGACACCGGTTTCTTCTGTCCCGGAACCTGGAGCAGCGCATCTATGGTCCAGTATTCCTCGGGAATAAATCCCTCTATCTCGGCATCCCTGTCACTGATCATTTTAAGCGCCACGGACTGCACACGTCCGGCGGACAATCCGCGCTTGTGAACCTTCTCCCAGAGAAGCGGACTGATGCCATAACCTACAAGCCTGTCAAGAACCCTTCTTGCCTGCTGTGCATCAACAAGATCCATATTGATATCACGTGCATTTTTAATGGAATCCCTGACGGCATTCTTAGTTATCTCGTTAAATGTTATACGCTTGAACTTTCCTTCCTTAAGATTAAGTGCGATAGCAAGATGGAAGGAAATGGCTTCTCCCTCGCGGTCAGGGTCCGTTGCGAGATATACAAAATCCGCCTTGGATGCTGCCTTGCGAAGTGCCTTGAGAAGATCTCCCTTTCCCCTTATCGTGATATAATGGGGCTCGAAATCATTTTCGACATCAACTCCCATATCACTCTTAGGCAGATCCCTGACATGTCCCTCTGAAGCGATAACCTCATAATTCTTACCAAGGTATTTCTTTATGGTCTTCGCCTTTGCGGGCGACTCCACGATCACAAGATACTTTGCCATTTGCATTTACTCCTTTGATCTGAAGGCTTTTTATATGCAGCAGTGACATACATTAAAGGCCTCCACCCCCTGTTTTATGAAACGACACACACTATACACGAAAAAAAATCGAAGTGCAAGGGGAAATTTTATACCACTTATGGTAAGCATGAAAGCTACAGCTTCCAGAGAACGTCAAATTCAGACCCCTCGATGTCATAAATGCTCCGTATCCTGTCCTCCGTCAGTTCTTCTTCAGGATGCATAAGAAGCTGTACTCCCGTATCTGTAAAGCATAGTATTCTGTCGGATATCAGAGCTGCTTCACGAAGATCATGAAGCGCTATCACTATGCCCCGTCCCTCTTCCTTAGCCGCTCTTTCCAGCAGCTTTAGTATCCTTATCCTGAAATGAAGATCCAGGAAGGAAAAGGGTTCATCCAGTAGAATTATCTTTGAATCCTGGCATAGCGCCCTTGCCAGCATCACTCTCTGAAGCTGTCCGTCCGAAATACAGTCCGCATATTTATCGGCAAGCTCCGTAATACCTGTCAGCTCCATGGCATGTTCACAGGCTTCCGTGTCTGAGCTTTTCTCACGGAGCAGACTGTCCATATATGGATATCTTCCAAGCAGTACCACATCCCGGACTGTAAGTCTGGCTTTGATCTCTCTTCTTGTGGTGACCAGTGCTATCCTTTCAGCCTTTTCCTTTGCTGTAAAGCTCTGAAGCGGTCTTCCCTCAATATCTATCTCTCCGGATATGGCAGGAATGCTTCCGCAGAGAGTTTTAAGCATCGTACTCTTACCGCAGCCGTTTGATCCCAGCAGTGTCAGTATTTCTCCCTTATCCAGCTGAAAGCTTATATTTTCCGCAACGGTATGATCCCTGTAGCCTATAGAGACAGAGGATACTGAAAGAAGGCGGCTCATTTCACTTTTATCCATGATCTCTTTTTTTACCATCTGCCCACCCCCTTCCTCTGACGGAGCAGCAGCATTATGATAACTACAGGCGCTCCGAGTATGGAGGTCACAACACTGAGTGATATCTCGGAGGGTGCAAGAATAAGACGGCTGAGCAGATCCGCCCCGAGACAGAATACACTTCCTCCCAGGAATGAAAGCGGCACCGTAACCCGCGTCCTTTCGGTTCCGGTCATGGTCCTGATAAGGAAGGGTACCGCTATACCCACAAAAGAAACCGGTCCCGCAAAGGCTGTGACGGTAGCGGCAAGAAGGCTTGCCGTAAGTATAAGGACCACCCTGAAGCGTTTCAGATTCACGCCCAGGCTGGCTGCCGCTGCCTCTCCCAGAAAGCAGGCCTGCATGGGTTTGGCAAGGAATATCGATACGATGAGCAGTATAACGGTGATCACTGCCGCTATGGCCACATGCTCCCACCTTGTCCCGGAAAATGTACCCATGCTCCAGTTATGAAGGCTTACCACATTCTGGTCCTCGGAAAGCTCTATAAGAAGATCCGTCACGGCCGAGCAGATATACCCTACCATGATACCCGCTACAAGAAGCGTGGCGCCCCCTGCCAGCTTTCTCGATATCAGAAGCAGTATGCCTACTATCATCATCGATCCCGCAAATGCCGCCGCAACCATTCCGAAAGAAGAAAGCGTAAAGCCCGCCTTAAGACTGATCACCAGCATTCCCGCCACAATAAGCTTTGCTCCCGATGAGATGCCGAGAACAAATGGCCCTGCAATGGGATTTTCAAAAAAGGACTGAAGCAGAAGGCCGGAAAGCGCAAGTCCCCCTCCCAGTATCACTGCCATCAGGCTTCTGGGGATCCTCAGCTCCCAGAGTATCCTTCTCTCCGTCTCACCTCCTCCGCTTCCGAAGAGAAGCTGCGGCAGTTCCGAAAGAGATATCGATACCGAGCCGAGGCATATGTTAAGGATCAGAAAAAGCAGCAGAGCCGCTATAAGCGCTGCCGTAACCAAAGTTATCCTTTTTCTTCTCTTTTCTCTCATCTATCCTCAACCTTATAAAAGAATGACATATCCACATCCTTATCCTGATACAGAGCCTTTAGCTCTTCCACGATCTCAGCCACAGCTGTGGGCTTCTGAAATATATCCTCGCTTGTACAGTATACCCTTTTATTCTTCACCGCCTTAAAATCCGTCATAAGCGGTTTTTCCTCTGTCATTTTCTCAATGCTTTCGATGCCGCCGTAGATCGCGGCATTATATATCAGCACATCCGCATCCTTCGCCATTTTATAAAACTCTTCCATGGAAATGTGCATGGTTGTGCTGTCATCCTCATCAGCGTTCAGATCCTCCGCCGTAAATGCATATACTCCTCCCGCTGCACGGATCAGCCCGGCAAAATATCCTGACGGAGCCTGTATATTTATATATCCGTTAGGACTGAATGAGAAATATGCCGCCTTTACTCCTTCACCGTCATCAGTATTCAGCTCTTTGAATTTTATATTCTTTTCATCAAACCATTTTTCCGCTTCGTCTTCCATCCCCAGAATGCAGCCGTAGACCTTTACCCATTCCATCCTTCCCATGGGATGCTCTTCATAGCTTGAACGTTCCATAATGACCGGGATCCCCAGCTGTTCCAGCTTTTCCCTTGTGGCCGGATTATGAAGGATCATCGTATTCTCCACTGCAAGGCCGGTTCCTTCCGTGATCAGCCATTCATAATCCGGGGCATTGTATTTTCCAACATAGGTTATGGTGTCATCATCAACCAGGCTGCGTATGGTCTTATCCCCCCAGTCCGAAGCCTTTGTGCTGGTATAAGCTATACTGTCCAGCCTCCCCAGTTCCTGAAAAAAGGACATGGCGGATGAGGATGCCATATAGATCTTTTCAACCGGCTGTTTAAGCACGGTAACCTTCCCGGATAAACCTTCCGGGACCTGTTTTCCCTCAGGTATGATGAGTATCTCTTCGTCACCTGCACTTATCCTGCGATAACCGCCGGAAAGCTTCTCGATACGGAACTGTGAGGCATATACATTCTGAACCGTTTCCTCAACGGAAATACCCATCCACTCCTCTAATGTTCCGGTATTCCTTTCTTCCCTGCCACAGGCTGAAAGAAGAACAGCCGCAAGAATAAAAATGCCGGAAAGCAGCAGTGCATATGCAGTTCTTAAAGCCGTTACCTTACTATGCATAGCCTTACTCCTTTCCGGCGATCTTCATTCTTTACTTTCTGATGCTGTCGCTGTTAAAGTATAATGTATAATCAATAAGGTGTGCCTTACTCATGGCTGTCGTATCCGCCTGCACCGGCACAGGATAATTGAACCCCACAACCGGTATTATAAATTCAGAGTTCTCACCTTCTTCGTTAACCGGATCATATCTGTCACCGTTAACGATCATGTAATCGTATTTATCACTGCTCCAGACTATGGTCGCATATGCTTTTCCGTCTTCAATCTTAACGGTGGCCGGTGAAGTTACACTCGCTTTACCGGAACCTCCGGCAAGTTCTACTTCCACAAGGAATTCACCGTCAAAAAGGCCGAGACTTTCTACAGTATCAAAGGGAGGCTTCTTATACGCGGACAGCGGAAGCGCTGTTGCTTCAAAGCAGAGATCCCTGTCATACCAGACCTCCTTCTTTTTACTGAAGGCCGCACATGGTACCGCATCATTTAGAATAGTAACGGGAAATGTAAAGCTGTGGGTTCCGTCCGCTTCCTCTTCAAAGGAAATAAATTCGGTCTGAGGCTTTTTTTCAGCCTCCTCTTTGCTTCCAGGATATATGTAGAGATATCCCTTTCCCGACATGATCATTTTTGCCGTCATCCTGCCTTCCTTTACTGTAAGCCTGCAGGATTCGATACTGAACATGGAGGAACTGGATCTAACAGTGATATCATATTCTCCGTCATTAAGCTCACTGCCCTTTACGGCTGTCATACCCGGTGTAACTACTTCTTCCTTCTCGACGGTGGCCGGTTCTGTATTTCCCTCCCCGGTATTCTCTGTTTCGGAAGCTTCGGATGACTCACTGTCTGTACCTGCTTTTTCGGATGATGTGACAGTCTCCGCCGATGTACTTACCGAAGCTCTGGAAGTACTGCCTCCTTCTTCCTTACCGCAGGCAGTGACCACCGCCATTACAGCAAGGAGGAGTACTGCCGATCTTATTTTTTTCATTTTATGCTTTCCTCCGGATTATATGATGATAGGATCAAAAGGTCCATGCGACCCGGGGCGAGAGCCGAACCGTCCCGGACTGTGACACTTATTTTATGCCATCGATCGCCGTCTTTGCGTGATCTGTATAGATCTGACGGATAGCTTCATTCTCCCCGAGGCCGCGTAAAAGCACCTCAACCTCATATCCGTCATTCTTAAATATTGACGCCCATGAATCCGGATCCTCTCCGGCCATATCGTTATTTGCATGATCGCCTGCAACTACCATCAGAGGTTCCAGAACAACACGCTTGTAGCCGCCTGCCTTTACAAGTGCGCGTACATCATCAAGAGAGGGACTTGCTTCAACTGTTCCTACAAAATAATTATTATAGCCGTCATTCTTGAGCAGCTCCTGCATTTTTGCGTAAACGGCATTGGAATCATGCTCTGTACCGTGACCCATGAATACGATAGCCGTCTCACCGTCATCATATTCCTTTGTCCAGTCTACTATAGCCTTTTCGACTCTTTTGAAATCATCATCCGAGGTAAGCAGCGGTTCACTGATCACTACCTTGTCAAATGCATCCGCATATCCCGATACCTTTTCCACCAG
>ONWK01000385.1 GCA_900321505.1 uncultured Eubacteriales bacterium | reverse complement strand
TAAGTACAACTGCTGCGATCCGTCGTTTAATTCTGATATTTTCGATCATTGTTTGTCGCCTCCGTAATTTTAATCAACCACTTTTCCAATGAGCATGAGGTTATTATACTATAATCTCAATAGAAAGAACATCTCTGAAAAAGTCATTGATTGTTTTAAAAAAAAGCAAGGTTACTATTCACAGGATAACAAGACATTAAAGGCGGAGAGAAACCCCTCCGCCAATTTATCATAGTTTTATAAATCCGCATCCGTTAATTTAACTATATTTCTATTTCCTGTGAATAGTAACTCGTGATGACTTTGTCCGGCAGCGGGCGAGTGACGGGAATGAACGAAAACGATTGACTTTTGTATAAAAAAAATTACGCTCCCGCATCAATTGTGGTATAATCACCTTTACAAAACACATGTTTGCAATGTAACAGCCGGGGACAAAACACCTTTGACTCCGGCATCGTGTAATGTTTAATGATAAAGGATCTTATATATCATGAAAGGCTCTTCAATAATCAGCAAAAGGGGAATATCCCTCCGAAAGCTGAATATAATCATGCTGATAATAGCAGTTGTCACTTCCATTGCCCTGATCTACGCAATGAACAGAACCAATAATCTGTACAGGGAGACCCATACCATCACGCAGGAGCTGCTGCAATGGCGTCAGGATTCCTTTAACCTGAAGCTTGCTTCGGATTATCTTACCGAGGAGATCAGGTGTTTTGCCGTAACAGGCAATAAGGTTCATCTTGACAATTATTTTTATGAGGCAAATGAGAATAAAAGAAGGGAAAAAGCACTGGAAAGCCTGAAGGAGTTCCACGGGGATTCCGATGCGATAAGAAAGCTTGAGATGGGCATGGCCGAATCGCTTAATCTCATGAATATCGAATATCATTCGGCACGGCTTACCATTGAAGGCTACGGAATGGACGTAAATGATTTCCCTGAGGAGATTAAGAATGTCACCCTTTCGGATAAGGAGCTTTCCCTTCCGGCCAATGACAAGAAAAATGAGGCAGTCACGCTGCTCTTTGGCCCGGACTATCTCAAAGCAAAGCTACGGATCAACGAAGATATGAACGACTGTCTGGACAAGCTGGAGCACGATGTATATATAATGCAGAATGAGATGGCTGAAAAGCTCAGCCATCAGGTATTTACCGAGCACATCCTGACTTTCCTCCTTATCGGTATCATGATGGGCATCGTATTTTTTACCCGTATCCTGGTATTCAATCCTCTTCGCAACTGTGTGGAGCTGATCCGGAAGGAGGAGGAGATCCCGCTGTCCGGAGCCTATGAAGTGCGTTTCCTTGCAAAGAATTACAATCTTATGTATTACACAACGAAGGAGACGGAGAACAAGCTTAATTATGATGCAAACCATGATCCCATGACCGGTCTTTTCAACCGAAGAGGCTACGATTTCTTCCTCAACAACGTGGATATGGAGACATCCGCACTGCTTATCATCGATCTGGATCACTTTAAGGATGTAAATGATCACTATGGTCATGATGTAGGCGACAAAGTGATAAAAAAAGCCGCAAATATACTGCTTGCAAGCTTCCGTTCACAGGACTATGTGTGCAGGCTCGGCGGGGATGAATTCGCCGTCATAATGATACGATCCGACCCATCCATGAAGGATCTGGTCAGCCGCAAGGTTGAACTGATACTTCGGAAGCTTAATGATACTTCCGGGGACGAGAGCATACCTGCCATATCCTGCAGTGTCGGATGCGCTTTCGGACGTGTGGGATTAAAGGCTCAGGAACTCTTTAAGAGAGCGGACAGCGCGCTCTATGAATCCAAAGAGAACGGACGGGGTATAGTATCTTTCTACAGAAACAGCAATAAGAACCAGTGACCAAAATGAAGGGGGCGGATCCGTCCCCTTCTTTCCGTCATTCCAGTACTTTACGAATGGTCAGTATATTCTTACCGTCCTTATACTCATAGGTAACATCATCCATGGTCTTCTTCACCATAAAGATGCCCAGTCCACCCTTCTTCCTTTTATTCGCAGGCAGCGTGATGTCCGGATCCTCTTTTGCAAGGGGATCATACTGCATACCGTTATCAATGAAGGTGATATCCACTGAAAGCGGGTCATCCAGAACACTAACCTGTACCACAGCCGTACCGATCCCGGAATCGTAGGAGTAGCTGGCTATATTAATGAACAGCTCCTCAACCGCCACGTCTATGGCAGTCTGTGTCAGCATTGAACATCCCACTTTTTCCAGCTGCTCATCCACAAAGATAAGCACCTTCGGCAGATTCTCTCTTTTTGCTTCTATCACCAGTTCTTTCATTCATCTTTCCCTCCCGGTCCGTAGTATTTAAAGCCTAACATAGTCAGGTCATCAAACTGTGGCGCTTCCTTAACAAATGCATCAACCGCAGCCCGTACCCCCTCAAGCACTTCCTTCTGAGAGATTCCCGGCGGCAGTGCATTCAGCGCTTCAATGGTACGTTCCGTGCCAAAGAGTTCGTTTTTCGAATCTGTTGCTTCCGCAACGCCATCGGTATATACGAAGACGCTGTCGCCTTTTTTCAGCATAAGCTCGTGGTCCTTATATTTTGCCTTAGGCAATGCTCCTATGGCGATGCCATGCTTATCCTTCAGCAATTCATACTTCCCGTTTACATTGATGATCGGGAATTCATGGCCGGCATTTGCGGTTGTGAGCTTTCCGGTGCTGATCTCAAGGATCCCCAGCCATACAGTCACGAACATATTTGCCTTATTGGTTTCGTTAATCTGTTTATTGACTCTGCTCAGGATCTCCGACGGTAAACCTCCCATTGAAGCATGATCGGCGATCAGTATCTTGGATGACATCATGAAAAGCGCGGCAGGCACCCCCTTGCCGGATACGTCGGCGATCACCATACCCAGATGATCATCATCGATCATGAAGAAGTCGTAAAAGTCACCTCCTACTTCCTTCGCAGGATCCATGCTTGCATGGAGATCGAACTCCTTTCTGCTCGGAAATGCCGGGAAGATCGACGGCAGCATACTGGCCTGAATATCCGTAGCCAGATTAAGCTCAGTTTCGGTAGCTGCCAGTTTTGAGCTCTTGTCATTGAATATGATACAGTACATGATGATCAGCGACATCAGAACAAAGCCATACTGTCCCGCCTGACCAAAGGTTCCCATCAGCATGGCATATTCAAGCAGCGGCAGGATGATAAACAGCAGGGCGGCGATCTTCTGCTCTTTTGGGCTCTCGCACTTTATGATCATGATAGTCGAAAGAACCGATAACACAACAAGGAAGATGTCCTCTGCCCATGAAAAAGTCATTGACTGGTACATTCCCGTGGAATCGATCGTAAATGTAATCGGATAAAATATATTCGACAGCAGAACAACACATTCAAACGCCAGTAAAAACGGGATGATCTTATCTGTCATCCTTACAAGCTTCCCTTTAAAACCAAGGGTTTTCTTAACGTACAGATAGAACATAAGGATAAGCGCAAGATCGATCATTTTACTGATCAGGCAGAAAATGAAACACCAGGTGGTTAGGTTCGTGTCCTGCAATGAAAAATACATCATCTCATTTACCAGAAAGGCCGCACTGACCAGCACGTTCAGACCTCTGAAGATCTCAACGCCTTCCCCTTTTTGCTTAATGTATCCGTAATACAGCGCCGCACATATAAATGCGCCCATGGCGTCAATGCCTATATCAAAAAGGAACGGCAGCATAGTGGGATCGTTCAGTAACCATGTAATATTAATGGCTACCAGTCCCACCGCCACTGTAAAAATCAACCCTAAATACTTTCCTTTGCCTTTAAGCTTTTCAATCATTCTTTTCCTCCTGTTTTCCCCCGGAACGGTACCCCTCATTTCAGTTTCAGAGACCGGTAACGGTTGATCATTGCGTAGAGCTCCTGCTTTCGGACCATAGCAAGATTCCCGGGGACCGTATCACCGTGGACGACAGCCTGAAAACCCGCTTTTTCCAAAGACTTATATAATCGTTCCACGCAGTCCGGAAGTGAGGTCCTTCCGTCAAAATAATCCTCCTCAAGTGTACGGAGCAGAACCGCAAGCAGATTTGCCTGTTCGCTTTCTGATCATCGGAAAGAGCGATCCACTTTTCCAGCCGTTCCTTAGGTACGGCACGGGAAAGAAGACTTCTTTCCACAGCTGCAGGGACCAGATCAAACAGCATTTTCTTCAGTTCCATGGCAAGAGTTGTCCGCCCCGCCGCGGGAAAACCGGCCGAGAAACGGACTGTAACGGTTCCTGTGGAAGGGTCAATGGTGAGGGCGGAACGTTCAAGAACAGCCTGACCGCATCTGCTTACGGACAGGGTCCCGCTTTTGCCCGAGCCCTTTGCCATGTGACTGCATTTTGACAGTTCCCTTTCGAATCCGCGAAGCAGAAGATCCTGCAGCATAAGCCTCCTGTGCGGCTCTGCATAGTATTCTGCCGGGAATCCGTGTTTCTCCTTACCTACACGTATACTGAGCGAGGATGGTGCCGCAAAGGGATCTCCCTGTACATGGTCAATGGTAAGCGTATAGATAGGAAAGCTATACCGCCCCTTAAGCGCTTTGTACGCGGGATATGGCTTGTGATCATTCTGATGTAAAAGCCGGTCAAGATTCTGCATAATATCTCCTTTCCGGAAAAAACTATATTGCCTTTCCGGATAGCTCTATATCACCTTTCCAGATAAATTCCATATCTTCTATCCTGGTGGATTACATATCCTCTATCCGGAATAAATCCTATGTACATGATGCCCGTAAAGTGCTATAATACTGCCCGGTCATCCCGTAAAGAGATCAGCGGGAAAAATGGGAAACGAAAACAAAGATTTAAATACGACTCAA
This sequence comes from uncultured Eubacteriales bacterium, assembly GCA_900321505.1. Lineage (GTDB taxonomy): Bacteria > Bacillota > Clostridia > Lachnospirales > Lachnospiraceae > Eubacterium_Q. The sequence continues at coordinate 1,894 of ONWK01000385.1, read as the reverse complement.
TGAGGTGAATACTTTGAACCTGAAACATTTACTGACAGACTGGCTGAGAATCGTCTTTGGTCTGCTTATTTTTTCCCTGGGAGTGCATCTTACGATCCGCGCCAACCTCGGACTTGCGCCCTGGGACTGTCTTGGCATGGGTTTATCTCTCCACACTCCGCTGAATTATGGTCTTGCAATGACATCCATATGTGTGATCATACTGCTCATTGACATTCTTATGAAGGAGAAGATCGGCTTCGGAACGATCATAGATGCTTTACTTACAGGCAACTTTATCCAGATGTTCAACGATATCGATCCTTTTCCGGAAACCACCGGAGTATTCGCAGGAATAATGATCATAATAGCCGGTCTTGCACTGATGGCCGTCGGGCAGTTCTTCTATATGTCGTCCGCACAATGCTGCGGTCCGAGAGACGCCCTGCTTGTCGGGCTGGGAAAGCGGCTCCACAGATTGCCGATAGGCGTGGTCCAGATCATACTTTGGGGAGTAGTACTTCTTATCGGATGGCTGATCGGCGGACCCGTAGGCATCGGGACTGTGGTCAGCACCTTCGGCTCGGGTATTGCCATGCAGATAATATACAGCATCATAAAATTCGAGCCCCGAAATATTGAACATCGCAGTGTTATCGATGTAGTAAAAAGCATGCGCACGGAAAAATCATATATCGGGGAAACGAATAATGAGAACTAAACCGCGTGAACCTTATTTTCGGGTTTCCGGCCAGTGTCACTCACGCACATAATCCGGGTCAATCCTGACCATCTCAGCCAAAGCTTTATTTCTGTAATTCAGGTCATCGCGAAGCGTAAAACCCTGTGATTCCCAGAAAGCATTTCCTTTTTCATTCTTTTTAAATGCAACAAGGAGGACTTTATTTATTCCCTCATCCTTCAGAGCAGTAAGCGCCCGGTTTACCAGCTCTGTACCTATACCCATCCGTCTAAATTCGGGCGATACGCATGCATGCTGTATGATACCCCTTCTTCCGTCATGACCGCAAAGTATTACTCCGGCTAACATTCCGTCAACTATGGCAACAAATGATGTCCCCGGATTTCTCCTCAGATATTTATCGATACCTTCTCTTGAATCATCCTTGTCATTAAGCCCGTTTCCGCATTTGATCCAAAGATCATAGGCTGCTTCATAATCATCGATGGTCATTAATCTGTAACTCGTCATTTCCAATGCATTTCCTTTCATATTCCGACAGCCGCAGATATCGGAACTTCTCCGGGCCGGCCACTGTTCCCGCTTCAGATCCGCATATCATTTGATCTTACGCGTCACCTTCAGCGTTTTCAGATACTTTTTATGCTCATCCGCGATCCTGCTGCTTTCCACACTTTTCTGAATAGCTTTGTTATGTGTCCAGTCATCAAGCCTTTTATCCTCGATAAAGGGCAGGATGCTTTCATACTGCTTGGCGAGGGCAGTTGCAAAATACCAGGCGATCATCATATTGACGTAATATTCTTCACTCCTTAGTTTTGCGACCATTTCGGGATAAACGGGATCATAGTCATCATCCAGAAAATGCTCCATCAGCATGCCCACCCCGAATCTCACGGTATACGTCTTTTCAGAGTTGAGCCACTCCCTTATATGCACGAGGAGCATTTCTTTATGCTTCCTGAAGATCTTCGGAGACATCTGGTCACACGTAGCCCAGTTGTCTACATAAGGAAGAAACTTTTCCAGCTCCTTCATGCATTCATCCGGATCTTTTATCCCGGAAATGATAAAAGCCTGCAGCTGAAATTCCGGGTTAATCAATTATCGTTTTTTTGCTTCCTGTTCTGAGTTTTATTTCTTCATGATTATCCTTACGTCCAATATGGTTTTGCATCCTCATTCGCTGATAAAATGGGTCCACTGATGCTC
>ONWK01000206.1 GCA_900321505.1 uncultured Eubacteriales bacterium | reverse complement strand
GCTGTGGATTATGGTATCGGCTGGATCGAGGGAAATTATATGGGAACGGATCCGAATCTTGAGGGTGCCCAGCCGACCATTTCCATAAACGGCAATGGACATATGGATATGACGTTGAATTTCGGAGAGGGTTTTAATTCTTATAAGTGCACCTATGAAACCTCCGGGAAGAAAAATGAGATGGACATCCTCATCAGCCAGTTCAAGTTTTTTTCGGATTTTATTAGCCGACAGATAATCAAAAACGGGCATCAGAAACAACAGAAACGCTTTCAGCTTACATCGAATTGTTCCTTAGCATCTTTTTCCAGCTTATGCTCCATCAGCATATAACCGATAAAATGCAGCAGTGCAAAGGTAATACCTATAGGATATGCTATATCTGCGCTGATGCCAAAGCCTTCATTCGCCATAAGGATATAGGTCAGGCTTACTGCCGTCATAAAAGTAGCCGGCAATGCAGTGATCAGTGATGTGAGCTTATGTTTCCTGGTTCTGATCATATAGACTGTCGCCAGCCATAATGCTATCATAGCCAGCGTCTGATTACTCCATGAGAAGTATCTCCAGAGTACATTGAAATCCAACTGTGTAAGCAGAGCACCGAGACCAAGGAGAGGCACGGTAATGATCAGACGATTCTTCAGCTTCTTCTGATCCAGGTGGAACATCTCGGCAAGGATAAGTCTTGCCGAACGAAATGCGGTATCACCTGATGTGATGGGGCAGGCAATAACTCCGACGATCGCCAGGATACCTCCTACCGTACCCAGCATTCCATGAGAAATGTCATAAACAACACCGGACTGTCCATGCTCGGACAAGGCATTAAAAAGCTCTCCTGTCACGCCGTAAAAAGCCACGCCGCCGGCTGCCCATACCAATGCGATAACGCTTTCGGAGATCATAGCTCCATAGAATACCTTTCGTCCAACCTTCTCCGAAGTGATACATTTGGCGATCAGCGGTGATTGTGTTGCATGAAATCCCGATATCGCACCGCAGGCAACGGTGACAAACATAAACGGCCATACAGGAAGACCATCCGGATGCAGATTCTCAAAACTGATCTCAGGCACGGAGTAACCCCCGAAAATGATCCCTCCAAGGATTCCTGCCGCCATAAGGATAAGGACCACACCGAAAACGGGATACAGACGTCCGATGATCTTATCGATGGGAAGCAGAGTAGCCAGAACATAATAAGCAAGGATCACAATGATCCATACGGTGGTATCCATGGCACCCGGTGTCAGCATGGCAAGCAGCGCCGCCGGGCTTGTAACAAAAACTGTTCCGGTCAGAAGAAGCAGTAAAACGGAGAATATCCGCATTATCCATTTCACTATTTTACTCAAATAGATGCCTGAAAGCTCTGCGACGGATGCTCCATCATGCCGTTCAGATATCATACCGATCATGAAATCATGAACAGCTCCGCCCAGAATGGCACCGAATACGATCCAGAGGAATACCACCGGACCGAAGCAGGCTCCCATAAGCGCACCGAATATCGGTCCTGTACCCGCTATATTCAGCAGCTGCACGAGGAATGCTTTCCAGGTTTTCATCGGCACAAAGTCCACGCCGTCTTCCTTGGCATAGGCCGGCGTGACCCTGTCATCCGGTTCTATCAATTTTGACACAAAACGTCCGTAAACTAAATAACCCACCAGCAACACTGCAAATGAACATACTAATGAAATCATTTTTGCTCCAATCTATGAACCAACCGGCCAGATCACTTCTCTGATTTTCCCGGTCAGATTGCATACAACCTTCTCGCCCTGCTCATCCATAGTATGTGCAGCTACGAGAATTATACGGAAACTTGCACAAAATCTATGCTCTGATAACGTAAAACATATACTGATTATACAAAAAAACGACACGTAAATCAAGTTTTTATAACCCGGTTTCTACCGTCAGTTCGCTTCCGGTCTTTGTCTTTCTCACACGGATCTGCTGAGGGATATTCTCCATTAATTCTTCTCTGTGACTTATTATGCCTACAAGCTTGCTGGTGCCGGACAAGTTAATAAGAATATCCATCGCACTCTCTATGGACTTACGGTCCAGGGTTCCGAAACCTTCGTCAATAAAGAGAGCATCCATTTGAATACCGCCAATATTCATGGAAACGGTATCGGAAAGTCCCAACGCAAGGCTGAGAGAGGCCTTAAAGCTCTCTCCTCCCGACAGATTCCCAACCGGCCTTCTGTGTCCGGTTGAATTGTCGAGGACTTCAAGATCAAGGAATGTATTGCTCTTCTTCCCAAGCGAGTCCTCCTGACGGTACAAT
>ONWK01000384.1 GCA_900321505.1 uncultured Eubacteriales bacterium | reverse complement strand
GTTCTTAAAATGCTTGTAAAGAGACGGTGCCTTTATCCCTACTCTCTCGGCAATTTCTCCCACATAAACATTTGCATATCCCTTTTGTGAAAATAAAGTAAGTGCCTCATCTAAAATCCTGTGCTTTGTATCCATAAAGTACTGCTCCTTAATTTGGCTAATTCAATTTAGCCTTATTATAAGCTAATTCAAATTAGCTGTCAATACCCCCAAAAAAAACTTATTTTTCAGGAAAGTTCACCCAACAAAAAAAGCCTGAACAGCAAAAAGCCCCGGTTGCTCTGATAGCAATCATGGGGCTTTTCTGTCTGACCTATGTATTTATACGGATATCTCTGTCCTCACAAACACTATCCGCTTTCCGCAGCAGATTGTTCTTTATTTTTATCTGCTTTCTCCATCTCCGCTACAGTGACGATATCACCGACCACATTTACAAGATTCAACAATCCTCCGAAGAATACTTCCGCGATAAATGCATTCGGTATCAGAGTATTCGCCTGCATGAAGTTGAATACGATCAGCAGACCAATGAGGACAGAGCCGGGCTGGTTAGGCGCTCCCAGAGACAGGAAGAATACCAGGATTCCGATAAAGAGCATATTCAGGATGGACACCTCTGAATTACTCGAGATCATAATGACCAGCGGGATCAGGGTGACGAAAAAACAGTTCCCGTCCAGATTAATCTCCGCGAGCACGGGAATACTTACCTCCAGTTTCTTCCGATCCATATTCCAGTTTCTGGCGCAATACCGGATATTGAAGGGCGCCGCATCCAGGGCAGAGCCGATACGATAATTCTCCTTCAGCAACGGGCGCAGCTTTCGCACAAAAGGTTTCACCGGTATTCTTCTTCGAAGCAGCCGTAAACAATAGAAGATCGCCATGATCACGATACCTGACGCGATGGCCAGTGCTAACTTCAGCACAAGCAGTAATATGCTGTACCCGTCATCCAGAAGAAGATCCAGGAATGCCAGGAATACATAGAACGGCAGGCCGTACATGATGAAAGTAAGCATCTTTGAAAACACCGCATAGCAGGTATCTACCACCTTTTTCACACGATTAAAATACCGCCCGACAGCGCACAGGCTGATAGCCACCAGCGACGCCAGTATCAGCAGCGGAAATGGGGACATTATCATAAACGGGGTTACAATATCCGCGGGGATCAGTGTCTCCAGCAGCTCCGGTATGGACCTGTCCACACTCATAGGACTGTTGTAATCGATCTGCGGATCCTGAATGATCTGAAAGATCAGCCAGCTTGTAACCAGGGCCAGCAGCACCGCCGTCATAGATGATTTGATCACGGCGCTCCGGATCTTCTTCACATCAGACTTCCGGTCTAACACGATATAAGCATCGGTCAGATTCTTCAGGAAGGATATAAATGTTACCGGGGTCCCTACCATAAGAAGCAGATTTCCACACCATTTTTCAAATGGAAATATCAGCCCGTCCAGGATATAGTGTTCTTCATTTTCATCCATTAAAAGATGGATGAGCGTATACACCAATAACGCCAGAAGAATCCCCAGAATACACGGCATCAGGTTGGTGCCGCGACTGTGTTTCACGGTGATCTCGATCCAGTTATATCCGGAGAAGAAGCTGTAATTGATCTTGTCACTATAGGCTTCCAGGATACTGCTCTCCGGAGAGGGATCCTCGCTGTCCACGGATATAGGAGCATACATCTCATCTTCATAACCGATGCGGATACAGGTACCGCCCCACTTCTTCTCCTTCTGAATGGTAACCGGTGTATCCGTCTTCTTTCTTTGCGCAAAAACATCCTGCAGGATTGTTTCAAACACAAGCAGTGTTTCGCTGCGGACCGCATCCGCCATCTTCTCCTCATTCAGAAGCTGTTCCACATAATGCCGGCCGTGCTCGTAATCGTCCTGGAGGTTATGTATTTCAATTGGTTCCACATTTTTTTTCTTCACCCTGTTGACCTCACGCATATTATTACAGGCGTTTATCTCTTTTTTAATTATACCATCACGCATCCTGCCTGTGAACAGACATTTTGGGCTGAACAGTTAACACAATTCTCTATTTTCAATTCTGATAAAAAAAGATATAATATGAAGAAGATTCGGTTCTTATAATAGAGAGGGATTCCGGTGTGTTGTTCGATCTTACGAACCCGGATAATCCGATAGAGGCGCTCAATGTATTCATTCTTGACGCCCTCATGGAATCGCACAAGGAAAAGGCGTATCTTGTGACCACAGGATATAATCGTAATATCATCCGTTTCCAAAAAGGATAACATAACATGTATATTATCATTTATGATTTTGGCACGAGCAGTGTCAAAACATGTTTATTTAATATCGATTCCGGAATAAAGCTTATTGCAAGTTCTACCGCATCATATTGCCTCTATACCTCTGATGACGGAGGCGCGGAACAGGATACGGAAGAATGGTGGGCAGCGATCTGTTCCACTACACGGGATTTATTTCTTAAGTCCGATGTGAAGCCTGAACAGATTGAAGGAATGGCATTCTGTTCACAGATACAGGGAACCGTTTTAGTCGATGAAAAAGGAAATGCTTTAAGACGTCCGATGACTTATCTGGACCAGAAAGGAATGAATGAATATAAAGAATGCATGGGCAGAGGTATTATTAAAGTATCCGGATGCAGTCTTTATAAACTTATAAAAAATATCAGGGTCAATTACGCGGCTTCCACCAGTGCCAAGGAT
>ONWK01000381.1 GCA_900321505.1 uncultured Eubacteriales bacterium | reverse complement strand
GCTATCAGCGAAAGAATAACGGAAAACCTCTTTGCATTATTATCACCCTCCACCGATCGATATGCTATACCGCCGAAACAGAGCCCGGTAAACGCCATAACCGCAGATATCAGAAGAAGAATTCCCGCACGATCCGGCAGGTCTCCCCCCCGGATCGTTCCGGCAATCACAGTACCAATTGTGATGAGTATGGAAAGTCCTCCGAAAATAAGTGATATCCTGGTATCGGACGCCATCAGGTCATCAGCAAAACTGTATTTCTTTTTTTTCCCTTTGGGTATCTTTATCATTATATTGTTACCTGTCTATGAGATTTTCCGGCATCACAGAATCTTCCGTATCTCCGAAAGAGACGCCAGCCCCTCCTTCTCCATATAACTGTTTAAACCGTCTATCACTCTTCCGGTTGTGAAGGGATCACGGAAATTAGCCGTTCCGACTGAAACCATGGTTGCACCTGCCATGATAAATTCAACTGCATCCTCCCAGGATGCTATGCCGCCCATTCCCACAACCGGCACATCTACCGCATGGCATACATCGTAGACCATTCTGAGGGCCACCGGTTTTATGGCCGGTCCCGAAAGGCCGCCGGTTCGGTTTGCTATGGCGAAGCATTTCTTATGAATGTCGATCTTCATACCTGTAAGCGTATTGATCAGTGACAGAGCATCTGCACCGCCTGCAACAGCTGCGCGTGCCATTTCAGCTATATTTGTAACATTCGGAGAAAGCTTCATCATCACAGGCTGCCTGGCCTTCTTCTTTATCTCCTTTGTGATCTTCTCCAAAGCCACGGGATCCACGCCAAAGGCGATGCCGCCCAGTTTTATGTTCGGACAGGATACGTTGATCTCCAGAAGATCCACAGGCTCATCTCTCAGCCGTTCCACAACACCCACATATTCCTTCTCTGAATGTCCGCACACATTAACTATTATACGGGTATCCTTCTGCTTCAGGAACTCAATATCCGTTTTGAGGAATTCCTCTATACCCGGATTCTGCAGACCTACGGCATTCATCATGCCGCTGGCTGTCTCCGCTATCCTCGGCGTCGGATTTCCTTCCCACGGAGTCAGTGAAACACCCTTTGTAGTTACAGCTCCCAGGCGGTTCACGTCAACAAATTCATCATATTCCCTGCCGGATCCGAAGGTTCCCGAAGCAACCGTAACAGGATTCTTCATGGTGATACCGCAGAAATTCACACTGAGATCTGCCATTACAGTTCCACCTCCTCTGCATAGAATACCGGGCCGTCCTTGCATACCCTTCTGGTATTTACCTTGAAATGTTCATCCGGCTCCGCAGTTCTTGTAACGCAGGCAAGGCATGCGCCGATGCCGCAGGCCATATGTTCCTCCAGAGAAAGCTGCGCCGGGATATCATTTTCATATGCATAGCGCTTTACCGCACGCAGCATAGGGGTCGGTCCGCAGGAGAAGATGCATTCACCCGTAACATCCTCCTCACGTGCACAGTCGACCACATTTCCCTTACGTCCTATGGCCCCGCTGTCACTGGAAATGTGAATATCCGCGATCTTCTTGAATTCATCCAGAAGGAAGGCGTTGTCACGGTACCCCAGGATCACATGCAGCTGCTTTTTGGGGATCCCCATGGCTGACAGCTCTTTTGCCAGCATAAGCAGCGGAGGTATTCCTATCCCTCCGCCCATAAGCACGGGTTCTTTACAGTTCAGATCATAGCCGTTGCCAAGAGGGCCCATGATCTCTATGGGTTCTCCTCCGGAAAGGCAGCTGAATTCTTTGGTACCCGAACCCACGATACGGTATACCAGCCTGATCGTCCCCTTGTTCCTGTTGGTCTCACATATACTTATGGGACGCGGAAGCATCCTGCTGTCTGCCCTTGTGAATAATGACACAAACTGCCCGGGGCGTGCATTTTCAGCGATATCCCTGTCCTTTATCCAGAGGCTGCATATATCCTCTGTCAGCCTGCTCTGGCTTACTACCTCTGCTACATGCATGAATTTCTTTGTCTGTTCCATGATCATTCCCTGTTATATTGTGTAACTATTCAGCATACTGCACTCCGGATACTTTGCATCCGGAGCCGTGGCGCTGAACAGTTACAATTATCATTGTTACGAAAAATTAAAGTACGCTGCGTATATCCCTGATCATATCCTCCGTCGCAGCTCTTGCAGCATCCGCAAAGCCTTCTTCTCCGAATCTGTCATAAGGAGCCTTCTTATATGCAGCTATTATGCCTCTTGATGAATTGACGATGGCGCCGAGTCCGTCAGGATTAAAGAAATCCTTAAGATCCTTTGCCGTACCACCCTGTGCGCCGTAGCCCGGTACAAGGATGTACTGCTTTGGCATAAGCTTTCTTAAAATGCGGCCCATTTCCGGATAGGTTGCGCCTACCACTGCACCCACATTACTGTATTCACCGTCCATGCAGCTCTCGCCCCATTCTGCCACTTTCTCTCCGACTATCTCGTAAAGCGGTCTTCCGTCGATGAGCCTGTCCTGGAATTCGCCGGATGACGGATTTGAAGTCTTTACCAGCACAAAAATGCCTCTGTCATTCTGATTGCATACATCGATGAAGGGCTGTACACCGTCTGATCCGAGATACGGGTTTACCGTCACGATATCCTCATCAAAGGGGCAGTATTCCTTCTCTCCGATCCTGACTTTACCGATATGTCCGAGAGCATAGGCCCCCGAAGTGGAGCCGATATCGCCTCTTTTGATATCTCCGATCACTATAAGACCCTTGCTCTTTGCATAATCCACCGTCATCTTATATACAAGCAATCCCGGCACGCCGAACTGTTCATACATTGCGATCTGTGGCTTTACTGCCGGGATCAGATCAGCGGTTGCGTCGATGATGGCCTTGTTATATTCGTAGATGGCGGATGACACTGCCTCCAGCGTATCTCCCATAAGCTCTGTCTGTTTTTTCAGGAGAAACTCCGGCAGAAATGATAATTGGGGATCAAGTCCTACCACTACCGGTGCCTGCTTTTTCTTTATCTCGGTTATCAGCTTCTGAATCATGTTATTATCCTTCTTTCTTAGTTATTCCGGCTGAGTTATGGGATACTCCGCACTTAGCATAACTGTTCTTAAATAACCCAACCGAATGCGCCAGGTTATTTAAGACAGTCAGACTGGTGCTCAGGATGACATGTAATGTCACTCCGTATAAACTATCTTCCCGTCACAGATGGTTGTGACTACCTTCCCCAGCAGTACCTTGCCTGCATAAGGAGTATTCTTTCCTCTGGATCTAAACTTTCCGGGATCGACCGTCCACTGTACTGACGGGTCGAATATCACTGCATCCGCAAGCGCGCCGGGCTTAAGATTTCCGCGTTCCTTCTCCATGTGAAGGATCTCCGATGGTTTTTTACTCATAAGCCTTACCATATCGCTTACAGTTATGATTCCCGGACCCACAAGCGCCGTAAAAGTAAGCGCCGCGCTGGTCTCCAGGCCAACGATACCGAAGGGCGACCTGAAGCCCTTTGATTTTTCCTCCTCAGTATGAGGTGCATGATCCGTGGATATCACGTCCATGATCCCGTCCCTGAGTCCTTCGATCAGCGCCTGTACATCCTCCTCACTTCTGAGGGGCGGATTCATTTTATAATTCCCGATATCTCCCGGAATATCTGAATCAGAAAGGGTAAAATGATGCGGGCACACTTCAGCCGTAACATTAAGTCCCATTCTCTTTGCCATGCGCATCAGTTCAACCGTTCCCTTTGTTGAACAGTGGCACAGATGCAGCTGTACTCCCTGCTCGGCAGCCATAAAAATGTCCCTGGCAGCGATCACGTCCTCAACCGCATTTGTAATACCCGGAAGTCCGAGTTCCCTCTGCTTTTCGCCGGCATTGATCACTCCGCCGGCAACCAGATCCCTGTCTTCACAATGAGACATTACAATACCGTCTATACCGGCGATCTTCTTTAATGCTTCCCTGAAAAGAGCCGTATTCATAACACTCTTTCCATCCTCAGAAAAGGCCACCGCACCGGCTTCCTTCATGGCTTTGAAATCAACCGGCGTTTCATTTCCCTCGCCGATGGTTATGGCAGACAGCTGCTCTATTCTGACAGGTGCATCCTTTGCCTTCTCCTGTATATATCTGAGAGTCTCAACGGAATCAACTGTAGGACTGGTATTCGGCATGGTACATACGGTTGTAACGCCGCCTGCGGCCGCAGCAGCCGCACCTGAAAGTATATCCTCCTTATGAGTCTGCCCGGGATCACGGAAATGAACATGCATATCTATAAATCCCGGGAAAACATAGCATCCCCTTGCATCAATGATCTCCTCATCCGCATCACCTTCAGCCGGCGTATACGCTCCCGGAGTCACACGTTCTATACGGTTCTCACGGATATAGACTGTTCCCGGTCCTTCCAGCTCCTGTGCCGGATCAACAACAATACCGTTAATGATGATCATTTATTTCTCCTCTCTGTCGATACTCCCATATCAGATCAGCGGGACTAAAAATAGCCACAGAACCGCCTGCCTGAAGCAAAGCGCGGTCACGTGGCTATTTTATCATAAATCCCATATACGATTCAAGACTGTGAACAAACATCAGACGCGGGTTTTGTTCCATGCAGTTCTCCGCTAATTTCAGAATTCCACGGTCTCCGGCGCAGCGGTAAAGGAGCTGAAGGTAGCCCTGGCGTTCTTTATATAGAAAACCTCTGTATTCCCGTCATCTGCAGAGTACATGGCCTGAAGCGACGGATATGCATCCAGCATGGACTGCCGCGCCTCTCTCCTGTCATCCTCCACAAGCTCTCCCGAGATCCTCAGCCATTCACCGTTCTTGAAAGCGCATATCTCAACCTTCGGATTTACATGGATCTGCTTTGAAACCTCCTTAACCTTTCCGGTCTGGATATAAAGCTTCCCTTCAAAAATGTTGACCGTTCCGAAAGGTCTGACTCTGGGCTGGTCACCCTCAACCGTTGCAAGATAATAAACCTCTGCATCCTTTAAGAACTTTGCTGCTCTTTCCATTTAACTTTCCTCCTTTAAAATCTTCCTTTCCTCCGCTTCCTTCACCAGCTTCACTATCCTGCTGGTTCCCAGGCGGTCAGCTCCCAGCTCCAGGAATGTCTCTGCATCCTCCAGGGTTGTGATCCCTCCTGCCGCCTTGATCTTCACATTCGGTCCCAGGTGCTCCTTGAACAGGGCAATATCGTAAACTGTTGCCCCACCCGTTGAAAATCCCGTCGAAGTCTTGATATAATCTGCGCCCACTTCTGTAACGATGCCGCACATTATTGCCTTTTCCTCCTCCGTCAGCAGGCAGGTCTCGATTATAACCTTAAGGATATGCGACCCGCAGACGCTCTTTACGGCTTTTATCTCAGCCATTACTCTGTCATATTCGTGTGCCTTAAGCTTGCCGATATTGATAACCATATCTATCTCATCGGCACCGAATTCCAATGCATTTTCGGTTTCAAAAACCTTGACCGGCGTTGTTGACGTACCGTTCGGGAAACCGATCACGGTACATATCTTCTTCCTGAACCCAAGATAATCCTTTGCCCTCTTTACATAACACGGCGGGATACATACCGATGCCGTATTGAATCTTACCGCATCATCACAAAGCTCCCTGATCTCATCCCATGTGGCGTCAGGCCGCAGCAGTGTATGATCACAGGCGGCAAGGATCTCTTCTATCGATTTACTCATTTTCAGAAAACTACCTCCCTTTCTTTTTCGTTCTGATTCCGTCCGTTCGACTCATTGCCCTCTTCAAATATGCGTGCAGGCGCGCTTGCCTGCCGGCCGTATCGCGCATATCATCAGCCGGGGGTTAAATACCCTGTGACCCCGGCGTCATCATTTCAGTAACGGCAGATTACATCCCGAGCAGCGATCTGACGTAACCGGGTTCTTTCTCTGGCAGCTCACACAGTATATGCCGTCCGCATGTGACTTATCATACAGTTCGTACGGGAAGCTGAACTGAGGATGATAACGGAACCTGTCGCCGATATTCAGATAGCTGTAGGCCCAGATACGGCTGCCTTCTCTTTCCACGATCTTCTTTTTCTTTCCTGCAAGTGTCTTTACTATGGTTGTATACTCCGTAACTGATCCCGGATCATCCGAATTCCTGTTACGATATATCTGTCTTGTCCTCTTATCTATAACATCCGCATCATAGGTATTTGCCGCCCGGTTTCTGGTAAAACTGAAGATTGCAAAGATAAGGAATACACCCGAAACTATACCTCCGTATAAAAGTCCGCTGCCAACCTCCATCTTATCCGACACCAGACTGTATATAAGAAACCCTATGATCGGGATAGGTACCAGTATCAGTCCGAATATCCTTGCCGCTCTTCCGTTCTTTTTAATTGCTGCTACGATCTCCGGATGCTCCACACGGTCTGAAAATCCTGGAGCCGGTATCCCCTGCCTTACGGCACCGTAACCGGAAAAGCCTGACGGAGAATAGGGATCCCCCAGATATCCCTGATTCTGATACGGATCCCCCTCCATAACCATGCCCTGATACGGATCACCGGTATAATACTGGCCTGCAGCCTGCTGGTCATTTATATCCGACGTTCCGCAGTAAGCACATACCTGCATATTATCATCAATAACATTTCCGCAAACGGGACAATATCGTGCCATATACTCATGCTCCTTTCTTCCGTATGGTCATCTGATCACAACAGAAATATCAGAAACACACATGCTTTATCAGTGTACTATCCGCTCTTTACAGAATACCGACCGGTCACTTTGACTGTAACTGTCCTGCATCCGAAGCCCGGATGACGGACAGCTACTTTGATTATAAGAAAAGCCCGGGATAAAAGCAACCAAAAAGCATTCAAATTCACTGCTGATACATTGCGAACGTCAGTGAATAGCGATATAATCCTGTTATGACAGTTTTGTGACATTTTTCTGACAGTTTTGCGAGGATTTATTACTCCATATCATGCTATCCTTTATTCAGGCCGAACGAAAAAACCCCACGGCATAAAATAAAAGGAGGACAAAAAAATGAAAGTAATCAACAAAATCATCACCGCCGGAGTAATCTCCGCGATCACAGTCTCCTGCCTTACCCCGCTTGTGGCTTCAGCAAAGACTACCGAAACCGACAGTATCCCCGCAGTAACCTTTACCAAGGTCATTCAGGATGTGTCTGAAGATGAAGATAACGCTATTAGCTTCTTCGGTATCGACCTGACTGACAGTACAGATTTTTCCTTCGACGATACCGGCGACATCATTTATGAAGGAGCCTTAGTACCTGATGATGTGACCTTTGAGTTTGATTACGGTGATCTTACAGAAGCTGAGATAAAAGAGCTTGAGGAGATCTACAGCCGCTATGAAGCGATCTTCGAAGAGATCTGCCCCTCTTTGGATGAAGAGCTCAGCGAGGAAGAGTTTGAAAAACGGGTTGAAAAATATGCGGATGAACTGGAAAAGCTTAATAAAAGAGCTGAAGAGCTCGAAAAAAAGGCCGGCTGGTCTGACTATATTGACGCTTTCGAAGATGAATTGAAAGATCTCGAGAACAGTGAGTTCTTCAACGACCTGGTAAAGGATCTTGACATTGATCCAAATGCGGATATCGATGATATCTCGGCTGATCAGGTGGTGGACATAGTCGGATCCATAATCGACAAGCTTGACGCCGAGGACCTCGGCAAGCTCATCAACGGCATTGACTATGACGCCGCAAACGAGATCATCACCGAG
>ONWK01000379.1 GCA_900321505.1 uncultured Eubacteriales bacterium | reverse complement strand
GTACAGGTCTTTGAGTTCGGAGGGATAGCCATAGTTGTAGGCGAGCTCTTCATTCATGCAAAGGGATGCATACTTCCGATCCTGTATAAGATGCTCTACAATACCTCACTGATGGGTGCAGACATGCTGACGATAGTTGAGGATGTGTTCTTCTATATGGCCATTCCCTACTACATCATTTCCATCATGATGATCGTGTGTACATCGGTGCCCTATATGTATCAGATATATCAGGGCAGACTGAAGCTTCCCATGTTTTTTATAGCGCTTAATCCCATGGTATTCTGGATACTGGGATGGATCTTCAGGTTATTCAAGGTAACACTTATCAGCAACTTTACCAGAGGCTTTGTAAGCTTCGGTATAATCTTTCTGTTCTACGGCTTCCTCCAGCATGTGATGAGGATGCCGGAAGAAGACGGAATGTAGGAGTTAAACAGACATTTTATTATTCAAGGGGAAAAGAAGGAGGGTTACATGAAAAAACTGCATGAGAACACAGAAAAAAATGTGGATATCCGTAAGGCGGCCATAATCGGATGCGGATTTGTAGGTTCATCTACGGCATTTGCGCTGATGGAGGGCGGCATCTTCTCTGAACTGGTTCTGATCGATGTGGATCACAGCAGGGCAGAGGGCGAGGCTATGGATATCAGCCACGGCGTACCTTTTGCAAAACCCATGAAGATCTATGCGGGTACCTATGATGATATCGTTGATGCATCCATCATCATTATTACTGCAGGTGCGGCTCAGAAGCCGGGTGAGACACGTCTCCAGCTGGTACAGAAGAATGTGGCCATCTTTAAGACCATCATTCCCGAGATCGCAAAGAGAGGATGCGAGGGCGTACTCCTTATAGTTTCAAACCCGGTGGATATCCTTACTTATGTGGCACAGAAGCTTTCGGGCTTCCCGGTAAACCGTGTCATTGGCTCCGGTACAGTGCTTGATACCGCAAGACTTAAGACTATGCTGGGCGAGCATCTGGCAGTTGACAACCGTACGGTTCATGCATTTATAATCGGTGAGCACGGAGACAGCGAGCTTGCTGCATGGAGCAGCGCCATGGTATCCGGCGTTCCGCTTTCAAAGTTCTGTGAAATGCGCGGACATTTCAACCATGATCAGTCCGAGAGACATATCCAGGAAATGGTTAAGAACTCCGCATATGAGATAATCGAGAGAAAGAAGGCCACATATTATGGTGTGGCTATGGCTGTTAGAAGGATCTGCGAGGTTATCGCAAGAGATGAGAAGTCCATACTTTCGGTATCCAGCCTTATGACCGGACAGTACGGTCTTACCGATATCTGCCTCTCCATGCCGGCTATCGTAGGTGCGGACGGTGTTGAGGAGAAGATCCCGATCTCACTGGATGAGGATGAGATCACCAAGCTGATGGCTTCAGCACGTCAGCTGAAGGAGATCGCAGATTCACTGGATCTCTCACTTCCCGAGGAAAAGCCCGAAGAGAAGAAGCCGGTTGATCCTGCTGAAAAGAGCGGCGAGATGTAAGAGAGCCGCGGGGTGCTGTAAATAATATGATTTCATGCGCCGGATGCCTGCCGCATCCGGCGTTTTACCTTGCAGGAGCGTGAATATATGAGTGAGAAGAAGTTTGTATCGTGGAATGTAAACGGTATCCGTGCCTGTGCGGGAAAGGGCTTTGAGGAAAGCTTCAAAGCGCTGGACGCCGACATTTTCTGCATACAGGAGAGCAAGATGCAGGAGGGACAGCTTAAAATGGAGCTTCCCGGCTACTATCAGTACTGGAACTATGCAAAGAGAAAGGGATACTCGGGTACGGCCATATTTACCAGAGAGGAACCGGAAAATGTGGTGCTCGGCATGGGTATTGAACAGCATGATCAGGAGGGACGGATGATCACTCTTGATATGGGCAGCTATTATATGATCACCGTTTATGTTCCGAATTCGCAGAGCGAGCTGAAACGCCTTGACTACAGAATGGAGTGGGAGGATGACTTCAGGGAATATGTGACCGGTCTCAGAAGAGAAAAGCCTGTGATAATCTGCGGTGATATGAACGTGGCACATCAGGAGATAGATCTTAAGAATCCCGCAACGAACAGGATGAATCCGGGCTTCACCGATGAGGAACGGCAGAAGATGACGGAGCTTCTTGATTCGGGGATGATCGATACCTTCAGGTATAAATATCCTGACCGAGAGGATGAATATTCGTGGTGGTCTTACAGGATGAAAGCCCGTGAGAGAAATGTGGGGTGGCGTATTGACTATTTCCTTGTATCCGAGGATCTGAAGGACAGGATAGTGGACGCATCCATACATCAGGAAATATTCGGATCGGATCATTGTCCGGTGGAATTAATTATCAACATATAAAAAGCTGAAAGCGGTTATACTATGATCGAAGCAAAGGGACTTACAAAAGCATACGGAAGGCATATAGCGCTGAAGGATGTAAGCTTTACGCTTGAAAAGGGAAAGCTTTACGGGCTGCTGGGTGTGAACGGAGCCGGAAAGACCACAACGCTTCAGCTGCTTTCGGGCTATCTGGAACCCGGAACAGGGGATGTTCTGGTGGACGGAGTATCCATGGAAAAGGATCCGGTCTTCTGCAAAAGAAGGATCAGTTATCTGCCTGAGGTGCCGCCCCTTTATCCCGAGTTTACGGTTGAGGAATATCTGGGCTTTTGTGCGGAGCTTCGAGGTATACCGAAAAAGGAGAGGCGTGCGGCGGTGGATGAGGCCCTGGCTAAGGGTGCGCTCAGAAGAGTAAGAAACCGGCTGATAAGCCATCTCTCAAAGGGCTTCCGCCAGAGAGTGGGCTTTGCTTCAGCGCTTATCGGGGATCCGGAGGTGCTGCTTCTGGATGAACCTACAAACGGACTTGATCCGGTACAGATCGTAACACTGCGAAGCAGGCTGCTTGAACTGAAGAAGGACAGGGTGGTTATGGTAAGCTCCCATGTGCTTTCCGAGATAGAACAGCTTGCGGATGAATATCTGATCCTGGCAGCAGGACAGCTTGTAGCCTCCGGACAATGTGACGGTACGGGAGGACTTGAGAAGCTTTTTCTTGAAACAACGGAAAAGGCTTACGCGGAGATAGCCAGAAGGGAAGCCGAAGAGGAAGCCCTCTGGGAGGAGGAAAACGATGATTAGCATCTGGAAGAAGGAGCTTCGCTCCATGTGTACAGGCGTCGTCGGATTTCTCTATCTTGCTGCGGCGCTGTTCCTGTTCGGGATCTATTTCTATGTAATGAATCTATATCAGGGAATGGCACATGTGAGCTATGCGTATGCTTCATGTGTATATCTTTATGTTGTGACCATTCCCGTGCTCACAATGCGTTCCTTTGCCCAGGAATTCCATGACAGGACTGACCAGCTGCTTTTTACGTCGCCGGTTCCGCTGTGGAAGATAGTCATCGGCAAATATCTTGCCATGCTGACGCTTTTTATGATCCCGGTGGTCGCAGCGGCTGCTTTTCCGCTGCTGCTCACATCTTATGGAAATGTTGCGGTTACCGAGGCATACATGACCCTGATCGCGGCTGTTTTCTACGGCATGGCGGCTATCGCCATAGGAATGTTCATTTCCTCCCTTACCAGGAATATCGTGGTTGCGGCGGTTCTGACTGCAGTCCTGCTTTTTATCGCATATACCATAGGCGGCTTCGGAGAAATGCTGGGTATACCGGTGCTGCGCGGGCTTTTTGATACCATAGATATGAGAGCACGTTTTGTGACTATGGAGTCAGGCGTTCTGTCACTTCGTTCGCTGCT
>ONWK01000278.1 GCA_900321505.1 uncultured Eubacteriales bacterium | reverse complement strand
CGCGGGGCGGACAAGGCGCGAAGCGCCTCTGGCCGGCCTACGCTCCGGATGCTCCGCATCCGGAGCCGGGGTGCTGAATAGCTACAAGTTATTAATTATTTTTCGGAGAAAGCCTCTTTACAGGCGCCCCTTTTTTCATGATATATATCCGCTCAGACAGTTTCATCAGATCCCTGTCATTATAAGAATCTGTAAAGAATACATCTATCTTACGATCTCCATAAAGTGACTTGTAACGTTTCACCTTATTATCACCGAAGTTAAACCAGGTGATCCGTTTATGCTTAAAATCCACTTCCGTTCCGAAGATCCGCTCAGTATTTATCAATCCCCTTACTCCGTCAAACAGAAAAACCGGGCTTGCTGAGATGATGACATCTTCAGGTTTGATCAGCCGCAGCAGCCCTTCATTCAGTTTATGAGAATTATTTTTCCAAAACTGATCCACAAATAACGGAAGAGATTCCGTCTCCTCCATAACACCCTCAAAGAAATTATTGATCACAGCTTCCAGCTTCTCTTTTGATATCAGACACAGTTTATACCTTACAAGGCTAAAGAGAATTGTTGGAATATACAGAATGATCTTCTTTTTCTCCCGGATCAGATAAAATGCAAAATCAATTGAACTTTCCCCATTGTAAATTGTGTTATCAAAGTCAAATACTTTCATGAAATAGTTATTTCCATACCTTTCTTTTGATGCAGTCAATGTCGCATCACACCTTACTTTTGTTCCGAAACGTCATCAGGCGTTTCGGAACCTATGCAATACTGCAAAGTATAAGTTCGGTCCCCACGTTCCACCGCCTCCCGGATCGCTTCGATCTCCTTCTCGATATCTTCCGTTTCCTCATACATGCCTAAGACCACGGAATGCTCTCCAAAGATGGAAAAACGATCAATACCGTTAAGGATATATTTCGGTCCCTTTCCCGGTGAAAGTATTGTCGATGTTTTTATCGAGTGACATCCGATGATATTCTTTCTGTCGTAGGATACGATTGCGATCAGTGATCTTTCCTCTTCCGACATTTTGCCATCCTCTCATTCTGCTTGAATTGTAATTGCTTATCAGATCATAAACCTTCCTTGCCTCGCGGCTTCAGATCAAAAATTCTTCCTTCACCGCCGGTTTCAGTGTCCAAAGACGTGGGAAGAGATCTCCCTCCATCCTAAAATGGTGCTCCGTCTCCTGCGGGAACACTCTGGAGGTAAATACCGCGTCTCCGTCATTTACGAATATCTCCACAGAACTACGGTCAATAAATATCCTTAAATGCTGAAGGCCATTTTCCAACGGACGGGTACGCTCCGTGCCCTCCTGTACATTGAACTGGGTCTTCAGACCGCCGCGGTCCACAGTGATCTCCCGGTTCACAGCATTATAACGTATCTGCAGGCCTCCGTCACCACGTTCATCCGTGAAAAGATGAACCCGGACATGACCGGCCCTGCAGTCCAGCTCAAGCTCCGCCGCCTCCGGCAGAATGCAAACGCCATTTTCATCCGGCCGCAGCGTGACCTTCTCATCACGAAGCTTCTTAAGCTCCGGAAGAGGCTGTTGGATGAGACGCCTGCCCCGAACCGTCAGTTCTCTCGGAAGGGTGAGACAGCCGGCCCAATCCTCATCATCTGTAGGATAGCTCACATCCGGTACACCCATCCACGCGATGAGCACCGCCTTATCAGCATCCTCGATATTATTTGCACAGGCCGCCGCATAGGAATCAAAACCGAAATCCAGCACATGGAACTGTCCGTCCGGAGTAAAGGTCAGGGTTTCCCAGTCCATATGTCCCATAATGTAGCCGTTATGATTCTGACTCTCTCCCCGTCCCGGAAGTGTAAGATGCTGGGGGCAAAGCAACAGTACATCCCGCCCGCCGATATGCTCGATGGAGGGACATTCCCACATATCACCGAAGGACTCAAATCCGGGTACCTTCAGTTCTCCCTCGAAATGCCAGCCGTGCTGAAGATCCTCGGATTTATAGATCAGCGCACAGCCGTGCTTATCCTTTGTCTGCGCTCCGATGATCATGTAATAGGTGCCCTCTTCCACGCCGCAGATGATCTTTGGATCCCTCTGATGCTCCGTATAATCCGGATGAGAACCAAAGAGCGGCAGTGGATACTTCTCCGGCCAGCCGTCATTTCCCAGACGTGCCAGACAGGTGTAGGCATGCCGGGTCCAGTCCGGATCCCGGTGATTACCGGTATAATACAGATATATCTTATCCCCTATGGGCATGGCGGAACCGGAGTATACGCCCTTATTGTCATAGCCCTCCTCCTGATCCGGAAGCAGACAGACTCCCAGATTCTTCCAGGTCACAAGATCTCTGGATACAATATGATACCAATGCTTAAGTCCGTGAACCGCGCCCCATGGGCACCACTGGTAGAACAGGTGCCAGCGGTTGTCAAACCACACAAAGCCATTGGGATCGTTCATAAGCCCTGTGACCGCCTGATTATGATAAGTCTGCCGGTAACGGGAAACCCTGATACGGTCATACAGTTCCACCAGTTCCTGAGGATCCTTCAGATACCTGTATTTTTCTTCTCTTGTCCACTCTCTCAAACTCCTTGCCCCCTTTCTATAGCTACCTCACAGTCATTTGATCTGACCGAGATAATGCTATATGTAATCCTTAACACCTGTAGGGCGTAAAGGATCCCCGTCACTTTTTTTTCAATATAATTCAGCCTTCGAGCGCATCGAGTCCGAGCTTCACCGCACCCAGTAATCCCTGATCATCATTGCAGCCTGCAGGTACGATATACGTATCCAGATCTGCCAGTTCCTTCGTCTCCAGGTATCCGTTCAGCTTCTCTGCCACCTTGGCCCGAACCAGCGGGAAGAGATGCATCTGGTGCATCACTCCGCCCCCCAGTATGATCTTCTGCGGACTAACGGTAAGGATAAGCATAACACAGGCCTGAGCCAGATAATCACTCTCATACTCCCAAACCTCAGGAATGTCCGTCAGTTCATGCCCCGGTTTACCCCAACGTTCATTTATAGCCGGACCTGCTGCCATTCCTTCCAGACAGTTGCCGTGGAAAGGACAACGTCCCGCATAAGTATCTCCCGGTACAGGGATCACCTTCACGTGTCCCATCTCAGGGTGAAGCATACCGTGAACCACCTTTCCGCCTGACAGTATACCGCCGCCCACGCCTGTGCCGATGGTGATATAAGCCACATCCGTAAGTCCCTGTGCCGCACCCCATGTAACCTCACCCAGCAGCGACCCATTCACATCGGTGTCAAAGCCGATGGGTACATTCAATGCATCCTTCATGGTACCTACGATATTGTAGTTCGACCAGGCCAGCTTAGGTGTTTTCACGATATAGCCATAGGTTGGAGAATCCTTATGCACATCCACCGGTCCGAAGCTGGCGATACCAAGAGCCTCTATCTGCTTGTCCCGGAAATATTCTATGATCTTCGGCATGGTTTCCTCCGGTGTTGTTGTGGGAATGGAGATCTGTTCGAAGATCTTCCCGTTCTCATCGCCGATGGCGCACACCATCTTCGTGCCGCCTGCTTCCAAAGCTCCTATTCTCATGTGATCTCCTCCATATCATTTTTATAAACGTTCCGGAATGCCCTTATATGGATTCATTCCCTGATCATTCTTCTTAAAAATGGACGGCTCCGGGTGTTCTTTCCGAACGCTCCCTGAGCCGCCCCGTTACTCGTGACCTTATTCACTTCGTACCTGATCCCCAATGTGCGGGGATTCCATTAGCGAGTCTACAGATTTTCCTTCAGGAATGCTTCGATCGCAGCTGCAGCAGCCTCTTCGTCATCGCCTTCAACCTGAACGGTAATCTCATCACCCTTCTTAATTCCCATGCCCATCAGTTTCATCAGCGCCGTAGCCTTCGCAGACTTGTCATCCTTGCTGATGGTAATTGTGCTGGTAAACTCCTTTGCCTTCTTTACCAGAAGACCTGCCGGACGTGCGTGGATACCTACTTCATCTGTGATCACATACTTAAATTCCTTCATG
>ONWK01000375.1 GCA_900321505.1 uncultured Eubacteriales bacterium | reverse complement strand
GGCATATTCGAAATCCGAATATCCGGAAAGAACGATGATACGCCCGTTATATCCGCTTTCACGGGCGGTTTTGATGGATTCGAGCCCCGTAAGCCTGGGCATACGGATATCAATAAGTGTAAGATCAGGCTGCTGCTGGGTCATAAAGCTGAGAGCCTCACTACCGTTGGAAGCCTGTCCGGCGATCTCAAAGCCCTCCGCCTGCCAGTCGATGACGCTCATAAGTCCCATACGGATTATTTTTTCATCATCTGCTATAAGTACCTTATACATAGTCTATTCTCCGGATAAATATTTTTTTCTGATACTTTCCTCATACCCGGTCTGTTTGAGCACCCAGTCTATGGAATGCTGCATCCAGTCTGCGGCGTAGGGATAATGCTGATATCTGTCACCGGCTGTTACATAGTCGGAGAGTGCATACCCGTGTCCCCCTCCGGAATAGATGTGGAGTTCCGCAGATACACCGTTTTGCTTAAGCGCCTGAGCCAGCTCCAGTGAATTCTCGGGAAGGATCAGGCCGTCATCCCAGCAGTGCCAGATAAAAGCAGGGCAGGTGTCCGGCGTTACCCGGTTCTGCAGACTGTAAAATGCAGCCTGTTCCCCGGTATATTCCCCATCAAAGATGAAGGGATTCATGGCCATATTGAAATCGTAAAAATACCGGCCTTCATCACTGTCAAATACAAGTAGCTTTTCAATGGGTATCTTCGGATGTTTCTGCCATACTTCAACCTTTTCGGGGTCTGCGCCGGGTGCTATACCCAGATCCAGATGTGAAGAGGATTTGGTAAGATCTATCACAGGATATGCAAGTATCATACCGTTGGGGCGTATCTTTTCGGGATCGAATTCCGGAAGAAGCTCTCTGTTATTCCAGAATACGCCGAGGGAGCAGGCTACATGGCCTCCTGCCGAAAACCCGGATACATATATCCAGTCAGGATCTATCTGCCATTCCCCGGCGTGTTCACGCAGAAGAGCAACAGCGGCGGCGATATCCTTCAGAGGTCCGGGTGCAGCCGCATATTCACATATTCCGTAGTGAAGCACAGCCGCATGAAATCCGGCGGCAAGATACCGGAGAGCTATGGGCTCAGCTTCCCGCTTTGACAGAAAAACATATCCGCCACCGGGACAGATAACAACCATGGGCCTTTTCAGACCCTGCTGGTATTCATCATTATCTTCAATCCTGTAAACAGTAAGATCCGTTTTCCTTTCTTCCGAAAGGGTGATCACGTCCCTGATCATATTTTACTCCTTTTAGTAATCATTCATGTTTTATATGAATACTTTACATGGATGTGATTCCGCCGTCAACTGAAAGAATGACTTCAAAAAAGAAAAAAAGAAAAAAATCCGATGGGAGTTGCAGGCGATGCTAAAAAATGGTGTAATAAAAGCGTAATAATTAAGGTTTCGATAAATGGCGGAAATAAAATATAATGACGACAGGGCCATAAGCTTTTTATGCCCTTTCGATCAGGAGGAAAGTATTATGGATCAATGTTTTATAGGTATCGATCTCGGGACGTCCGCAGTTAAACTGCTGCTTATGGATGACACCGGCAGGATCGTCAAAACGGTTTCAAGGGAATATCCCTTAAGCTTCCCTCAGCCCGGATGGTCAGAACAGGATCCGGATGACTGGTTTACACAGAGCATTGACGGTTTGAAAGAGCTTATATCCGGATGTGAGCAGGCTGTGAGAGGCATAAGCTTCGGAGGACAGATGCACGGTCTTGTTGTCCTTGATGACGAGGACAGGGTTATAAGGCCGGCCATACTCTGGAATGACGGGCGGACCGGTGAGGAATGTGAATATCTCAACGGGACCATCGGAAAGGATGTCATATCCGCCGAGACCGGCAACATTGCCTTTGCGGGCTTTACCGCACCAAAGCTGCTGTGGATGAGGAAGCACGAGCCGGAGAATTTTGAACGTATAGAGAAGATCATGCTTCCCAAGGATTATCTGATCTATAAGCTTTCGGGCGTCCATGCTACCGACGCATCAGATGCATCCGGAATGCTGCTCTATGATGTTAAAAACCGTAAATGGTCCGAAAAAATGTGTGAACTCTGCGGCATACGTGAGGAGCAGCTGGCTGAAGTATATGAAAGCTACGAAGCAGTAGGAGAGATACTTCCTTCCATTGCCGATGAACTCGGAATCCGCAAGGATGTGCTCATAATCGCCGGCGCGGGAGACAATGCGGCCGCTGCGATAGGTACCGGAACCATAGCTGACGGTGACTGCAACATTTCGCTGGGAACCAGCGGAACCATCTTTATCGCGGCGGATGATTTCTCGGTGGACGAAGCAAATGCACTGCATTCCTTCGCCCACGCCTCAGGCAGGTACCACCTTATGGGCTGCATGCTTTCCGCAGCATCCTGCAATAAATGGTGGATGGAGGATATCCTTCGTGATGAAGACATGGCTTCGGCACAGAAGGAGATAGGTGATCTGGGAAAGAATCATATCTATTTCCTGCCGTACCTCATGGGTGAACGTTCACCGCACAACGATCCGCTGGCAAGAGCAGCCTTCGTGGGAATGAGCATGGACAGTACCAGGGGTGAAATGCTCCAGGCTGTATTCGAGGGTGTTGCCTTCGGCCTGAGGGATTCCCTGGAGGTGGCAAGAGCTGCGGGGCTTAATATCACAAAGACCAAGATCTGCGGCGGCGGAGCAAAGAGTCCTCTCTGGCGAAGGATCATCGCAAACGTAATGAACCTTACGGTAGAGACAGTCGAGGCGGAAGAGGGTCCGGCTATGGGCGGCGCCATGCTGGCTGCAGTGGGCTGCGGAGTCTGGAAGGATGTTAAGGAGGCTGCGGCTGCTGTTGTCAGGGTATCGGGTACTGAAGAACCTGACGCTGAACTTGTGAAGCTGTATGAGGAAAGATATCGTACCTTCAGGAAGATCTACCCTGCTTTAAAGGGGATATATCCCGAAGTATAGTATTAAGTATTAATATAAAACTTAATTGTTTTTCCGGACGATGGAAGGGGATCGAAGGAACCCGCGGCAGGATAGAAGAGTCCTGTTAAAGTATCGGAGGATTCCTTTACTATCGGACGGGAAATGACATTCATCAAGTATAAAGGAGGAAAAGAAAGTGGCGGAAATTTTCAGCGGTATTCCGGTTATTCCATATGAGGGGCCGGACAGTAAGAATGCATTTGCGTTTAAGTATTATGATGCAGACAGGGTGATCATGGGTAAGACCATGGCGGAGCATCTGCCCTTTGCCATGGCATGGTGGCACAATCTCTGCGCTACGGGCGTTGATATGTTCGGCGCAGGCTCCGCGGATAAGCGCTTCGGAGCAGAGAGCTACGGAACCATGGAACATGCAAAGGCAAAGGTGGATGCAGGTATCGAATTCATGAAGAAGCTTGGTATCAGGTATTACTGCTTCCATGATGTGGACCTGGTGCCCGAGGATGCCGATATTAATGTGACCAACGCACGTCTTGACGAGATCTCGGATTATATACTTGAGAAGACTAAGGGAACTGATATCAAATGTCTCTGGGGCACGGCTAACATGTTTGGTAATCCGCGCTTCATGAACGGCGCCGGCAGCACCAATGATGTGGATGTATACTGCTTTGCTGCAGCTCAGATCAAGAAAGCCATCGAGATCACCGTAAAGCTCGGCGGACGCGGCTATGTATTCTGGGGCGGACGTGAAGGATATGAGACACTGCTGAATACAAAAATGAAATTCGAGCAGGAGAATATAGCTTCTCTTATGCGTATGGCAAGGGATTATGGCCGCAGCATAGGCTTTGACGGTACCTTCCTTATCGAGCCCAAGCCGAAGGAACCCATGAAGCATCAGTATGATTTTGACGCCGCAACCGCTATAGCTTTCCTTAAGGAATACGGCCTTGATAAAGACTTTATGATGAATATCGAGGCTAACCATGCAACTCTTGCCGGACATACCTTCCAGCATGAGCTTCGTGTAAGCCGGGAGAACGGAATGCTTGGTTCCATAGATGCAAACCAGGGTGATATTATGCTCGGCTGGGATACCGACTGCTTCCCCAGCAATGTATATGAGACCACACTTGCCATGTATGAGGTTCTCAAGAACGGAGGTCTTCCCGGCGGCTTCAATTTCGACTCAAAGAACCGCCGCCCCAGCAACACATACGAGGATATGTTCCATGCATTTATCCTCGGCATGGATTCCTTCGCTTACGGCCTTATCAAGGCTGCAGAGCTTATCGAGGACGGCCGTATCGAGGCATTTATTGAGAAGAAATACGCAAGCTTCGAGACTGAGCTTGGACAGAAGATCAGAAAGGGCGAGACCACTCTGGAAGAGCTTGCTGCAAGAGCAGCAGAGCTTAAGGGAGTAGCGATCCCCATGTCAGGCAGCCAGGAATATCTTGAGGGTATATTCAACAATATAATGTTACACTGATCCATTAAAACCACCATGGTCATAACGGCCATGGTGGTTTTACTTTGACACAGGCTATAAAATAGATTAAAATATTTTTATCTTTTTCGGGGGAAGGTAAATGCTATGTGTATTATGAAAAAGCGAATGCGCAGCCTTGTTTCTGCGCTGATCATTTTCGGGATTCTTTTTTCCTTCTGCAGCATGTATCCTGCATATGCGGCAGAGAAAAATGAGGAGGAAGGTACCGGATGGGTACGTGCTTCCGGAAAGTGGTACTATATCCGGGAGAACGGAAAGAAGGCAAAGGGCTGGCTGGAGGACGGAGACAGCTGGTATTATCTGAATGCCAAAGGTGTGATGCAGAAGGGCTGGCAGCAGATCAGCGGAAAATGGTATTACTTCCGTGATAACGGACAGATGCAGACCGGCTGGAAGAGCATTTCCGGAAAGCTTTTCTATTTCGGGACCAACGGTATAATGAAGACCGGCTGGGTGAAATGGCGGAATGACTGGTATTTCTTCTCGGAAAAAGGAATAATGCAGACCGGATGGGTGCAGTATAAAGACGGCTGGTACTATATGGACCAGGACGGAAAGCTCTGCAGCAACCGTGTACTTAAGAGCCGCGGGGATGTATATTATCTGGATGAAAACGGAAGGGCCCTGACCTCAGATTTTTATACCGTGGGAGATAAGCTTTATTATGCAGATGAAAACGGTATTACACGAAAGGAAGAGGGCTGCCTAACCGTAAACGGGAAAAAGTATTATTCCGACTCAAAGGGCGTTTTCTATACAAGTCAGTATATCACCGTGAACGGCGAAAAATTCTTCGTGGATAAAACCGGTGCACGTATCAAGGGAAAGCCTACGATCGATCAGTATCTTAAATGTGAAGACCTGTATGAATTTAT
This sequence comes from uncultured Eubacteriales bacterium, assembly GCA_900321505.1. Lineage (GTDB taxonomy): Bacteria > Bacillota > Clostridia > Lachnospirales > Lachnospiraceae > Eubacterium_Q. The sequence continues at coordinate 559 of ONWK01000375.1, read as the reverse complement.
GGTTTCACATTTCAATGATTTCTATTTTAAGACCCCTTATCGCGGTCTTTCAGCTTCCACACAAAACCATCAGGAACGTCTGATCATGCCCTACGGCCTGTACGGAGAAGATGCCGGCATGAACTGTACGGGCTTTATATCCAGCCTCGTCAGCCTGACCGGCGGCGACCTTAGCCTTGTAGCCGCAATGGGAGAGTGGGGCGGCTACGGAAATGCAAATAATTACAGGCATCTTGCTTTTAAGGGCCTGGTAAAATACGAAACCTTTAATTCCGTCAGCGAGCTTCTTAAGAGCGGAAAGGCAAAAAAGGGAAATATCTGCTATCTTGAACCGGATCTCAGATATGGCGGAGACTGCCATATGGTTGTTTTCTGGGGAGATACCTCTTCTGAAAATAAGGTCTGGAGCCAGAGGACCAGAACTCTCTGCAACGTTACAGAGTTCGGCATGGGACATCCCATAGGCCGTATCTATATGTTTCCGATCGAACATAATCTGACAGAATAATATGATCGTTCCACATCATATTGCACTCAAAGCGTGCTTTGATAAATGCGG
>ONWK01000367.1 GCA_900321505.1 uncultured Eubacteriales bacterium | reverse complement strand
GATCTTCTATGAGAACCTGATGCACAGCGAGAAGATGAAAGACTTCGATTTCTCAATTTTCGAAGCTATGGCAGCAGGCGGCGATTCTGCAAATATCGCGTTCGAGAGGAGACTTACAAAGTTCATGTATGACCGCGGTGCAAGGTATCCGCTGGCACAGGGCTATGGGATGTCTGAAGGATCTTCAGCTGTAGCGTTCGGAGTATTCAATATCCATAAGGACGGAAGCGCCGGGATCCCCTGTGTCCATACTACGATAAGTGTGTTCAAGCCGGGAACGACCGAGGAGCTCGATATGGGTGAGATCGGTGAGATCTGTATCACAGGTCCTACTCTGATGAAGGAGTACCTCGACGAGCCTGAGGAGACCGCTCATATCATGTGGAAACATCCGGACGGACAGACATGGATCCACAGCGGGGACCTCGGATGTATCGATGAAGATGGTTTCCTGTTCCTCAAGGGCAGGATCAAGAGGTCTGTCGTCAGATTCGACGGTCATAAGTCGTATCCGGTACAGATCGAAGCCGTGGTCAAAACCCACCCGGCTGTTAAGAACTGCTGCGTAGTTCCTGTTCAGGACATGACGCACGAACAGGGCGAGCTTCCTCTCATCCTTGCAGAACCTGCTGATGAGTTCAAGGGAGACCGCGAGACCATGAGAGAAGAGATCCTCGAGATCTGCAAAGAGGGAATCGAGGAAAGATCACAGCCTGCAGGCTGCGAGATCATTGACAAGATCCCGATGACGAATGTAGGAAAAGTAGACGTGAAAAAGCTATCTGAAGAGTACAGACATTACGATTATATGAACAGAAAATAGTTTGTGGAGCAGTGCGGTGTTTTATATGCCGCACTGCTTCAAGTTATATTAAGTAGTTGATAACCGGTGAAAGACACCGGATCATGATAATTGGTTATTGGAGATGGAAGAGGTTAATGTAGCTGATTGAAATGACATGTTTCTTTATTGGCTGAATGAAGATGTCAACAGCAGCTTCCCCCAAAGCAGCTGGAGGCAGGAAAGGAAAGTGTTGAAATGAAGAGAAAAAGAATGAGCAGAGTGATATCCATGCTGCTCGTCGCTGCGATGCTCTTCACCATGACAGGTGTAAGTGCGTTCGCAGAGGGAGAAGGTGAAGGCTCTGAGGAAGATAAGGGCAAAACTGTCCTTGTCTTCGGCGCATCCACTTCCAGCGGATACGGGCTTTCAAATTTTGTCAATGAAAATCGTGGATTTGCTGTAGAAAACAACGATCTTAACGAATGGACGATTGAGAAAGCGAGAAATGCCGGTAAAGGCAAAATTTCTGAGGATTCGTATCCATGGAAACTTAAAAAGTACATTGCAGAAACGGAATTCGATAATGACCTGAATAAGGTGACTCTTGTGCCTATGACCTTTAACGGAATGAGGACAAACGAGCTTCACGGTCTGCTTGATCCTGAATATGCTAAAGAAGCATATGATGAAGAAAGAAGGATCCTTTCAAAGGATGGTACTGAAACGGTTCCGCAGTTAGGTTTCTATGAAGAACATATTCGATCCATTGTCGGATGCATGGGGGATGGCGGCGCATTGGTAGATATGGAAGATGGACAAGGTGAAGTCCCTGTGTGGAAATCTGGTGAACCCAGAGATCCTCATTCGAAAGCCTATGAGAGAGCTCATAAGTATGTAGTAGAAGAAATAAAAAAGGCAGACGTTATAGTAGTAGATGTCTGCATGAACAATTTCGGAACATACCTTGCATGCCGTCTTTCCGGAAATTATGGCATCCCTGGCTATGAAGACAGAAAGAATCTGATTTTGCAGACGCCTGAAACTATTGTTGGTGCATCACCAGAAGTAGTCAAAAATGCAAATAAAATAAAGGAAACACTGCAGAAGATGGTTCCTATGGTGAAAGATAATGAAAACATACAATTCATTATTGATTCATTTATTTATTGCCTGATAGACGCTATGACAAACATGTCTGCAGATGTTGAGCTGATAAGGGAAATAAACCCGAATGCAAAGATCATAACTGTTGGAGTATATAACACTCTTGATGGTATATCAACGGTAGTAAATGATAAAGAATATGACTTCGCCGGCATCACTGCTAAAGGATTCTCACTTCTGAATACATACATCAAGGGAATAGACAAGAACAGCAGCAACTACTATTATGCAGATGTTCAGAGTAACGTTGAGACATTCATGAATCAGAT
>ONWK01000363.1 GCA_900321505.1 uncultured Eubacteriales bacterium | reverse complement strand
TGTTCTGTTATCATTCGTCAATCATCTTTGAATAAGCTCCGTTAAAATTCTGCGGGGTTGCGGGAAATATTGCGGAGTGTTAGAATATATCATATCATTCCGGGAGCACAACCCGGAGGATCTCCTGACCCGTTCGGGACATTCCCCGGTTCAGTACGGTCTACCGCCCGGTTATTCAAATAAAAAATAAGAGGAAAAAACCATGTACAAGATCGATTTCAAAAATCCCTGTCACGTTCATTTCATCGGTATCGGCGGCACGAGCATGAGCGGTCTCGCCCGCTTCCTGCTGCAGCGCGGCTTTACCGTAACCGGTTCGGACAATGTTCCCTCCAAATACTGCGACAATCTGCGGAAGCAGGGCATCACCGTATATCCCGAGCATTCAGAGGAAAATATGGTGAATAACCCGGATATCACCTTTGTCGTCTATACCGCAGCCATTTCCGAGGATAATCCGGAGTATGTGTACGCCCTGTCCCATGATATCCCCGTGCTGTCCCGGGCGCAGCTGCTGGGCCAGATGATGGACCAGTATCAGTATGGCGTGGCTGTTGCCGGAACCCACGGCAAGACCACCACCACGGCCATGATGTCCCACATCCTGCTGGCTGCGGACAAGGATCCCACCATCACTCTGGGCGGCGATCTGGAGCTGATCGGCGGCAATTTCCGCATCGGCAATTCGGAGTATTTCGTGGCTGAGGCCTGCGAATACACCAACAGCTACCATGAATTCAGGCCCTACGTCAGCATCATCCTCAACATCGATGCGGACCATCTGGACTTCTTCCATAATCTGGAGAACATCGTCATCTCCTTCTCCCAGTTTGCGCAGAAGGTGAAGGACGGCGGCGTGCTTGTTGTGAACGGCGACATGCCCTATCTTGACCGCATCAGGGACGCCGTAAAGGATAAGGATATCCAGGTTGTGACCTTCGGTCTCGGCGAGCATAACGATTACCGCGCTGTAAATATCCACGATGACGAGGGCGTGCGCCCCACCTATACCCTTGTACGCAACGGCGAGGAGCTGGGTGAGATCACTCTCTCCGTTGTGGGCGACCACCATGTCATGAATTCTCTCTCCGCCATCGCGGCTTCCGATAAAATGGGCATCTCCATGGACGCCATTAAGGAAGGGCTCCGCACCTGCACCTCCGCCCACCGCCGCTTTGAGCTTAAGGGCGTGACGAAGCAGGGCGTGACCATCATCGACGACTACGGCCACCATCCGCTGGAGTGCGAGGTTACCATCCGCGCCGCAAGGAAGATCGTGAAGGGTGAGCTCTGGGTTGCCTTCCAGTCCCACACACATTCTCGCACCAAGGCCCTTCTGAAGGAGTTTGCGGAGGCTCTTGCCCTTGCTGACCACGCTCTTGTTGCAGACATCCGTGACGACCGCGAGGCCGATGACGGTACCGTTTCGGCCAAGGATATCGTCGACAAGGTGGTTGAACTGGGCACTGACGCACTCTATTTAAGGGATTTTGCGACGATTGAAAAATATGTTCTTGAACACGCAAAGAACAATGACCTGTTAATAACTCTGGGCTCGGGACCCATCTATACTATTGGGGAGAGCCTGCTTAAGCAATAGTTATCAACATTATCCACAAAATGATCCGCCACTCCGGGCGGGTCATTTTTTCGGTAAGACACCCTTATTTCCAAAAATGTAAAATGACGGTTTTACGTGAAATAACCGGTGTGTAAACCAGGTTATCAACATTTTCCACAAGCTCCGTTCCCCGGAGGGCAAAGTTGCATTTCCCCGATGATATGTTATAATGCTCCATGTTATAAGGCTTGCTGACTGGTTGTACTTATTTACGGGTTGATCAGCATAACATACATAATGTAGCTAAGGGGAATAATAATCTATGGGTCCAATCGAGCTTTCCGGGGACGAGACGGGATCCGTCTCGATCCTCTCTAATATATTTATCGACCATTACATGCCGGAGGCTGACGGGTTCTGCGTGAAGATCTATCTCTACCTGCTCCGCTGCCTTCAGGCTCATTCGCCGGTGTCCATCCCGGAGATCGCCGACAGGCTTTTCCTGACGGACAACGATGTCCAGCGCGGCATCCTGTACTGGATAAGGAAGGGCATCATCAAACAGACCTACGACGACTTCGGGAATCCGAAGAGCATCGTGCTCTGCCATCTGAATGTACCGGAGGATCCTGCGGCGTGCTACAATATCCAGGATTTCAGGCTGCTGAAATCAGAACGGTCTGAGGCTGAGGCTCCCGAAAAGAACACGTCGGACAGAGAGAGGCTTTCTGCGGCGGCATCCCGGACAGCTTCAAAGGAATCCGTCATCTCACCCTGGCCTGTTGCTGAGGAAAAAGAAGCATCCGCAGAAAAATCCGCACAGCCCGCTCTGGAGGAGCTTGAAAGCGCCCTCGAGGATCCGGTTTTCCTTGATCTTAAGAGCCAGGCGGAGGCCTTCTTTAACAGGAATATGTCAAATGATGATATCAACGCCCTCTGGCGTATCTACGGCGATCTGCAGCTGCCGTTTGAAGTCTGTGAATATCTTCTGGAATACTGCGCCACTGACCGCGAGAACCATCCGGAGCGCAGCCTTCCCGCTTATTATGAGAAGGTTGCCCGCAACTGGAAGGAGCACGGCATCCGCAGCCGCGAAGAGGCAAAACGCTTCACCCAGGAGTATTTCTTCGGAACGAAGCTGCTCCGCGCACTGGGCGTGAGGGACCGTTATCTTCCCACGGACGCCGAGAACAGGATGCTGGAGGACTGGCGGAACAGATATCATTTTTCCGATGATATGCTCCTCCTTGCGTGTGAGCGCGCCATAATCCGTAAACCCGGATCCGCAGGCTTCGGCTATGTGGGCGGCATACTGGAGAGCTGGTACAGAAAGGGGATCAAGACTCCCGAGGATGTGGAGCGCGAGGCCCTTACCGCAGCCGAGCAGCCGAAGAAGTCTGCCGGAAATGCATTCATGAGCAGAAGCTCCTCCGATGATCTGAACATCATCGAGCAGCTGGCAATGAAGAACTGAAGTTAGCTATATAAGGAGCGACCATGCCCGACTTTTACACTATAGGTAAAAATGACATTTCAGACGTATACAGCCGGATCAGGACGGAAAAGCAGCGTGAGCTGGACAGCCGCCGGGATAAGATCTTTTCAGATCTGCCGGAGCTGGCTGAGCTTGAGCTTGAACTTTCTTCCCTGAATACCGGGCTTATGCGTAAGCTTGTCACGAATCCCGCCATGGATTTCAGCGCCGCAAAGCAGGAGCGCAGGGAACAGGCGCATCTGATCGAGGCCCGTATGACGGAGCTTCTCGCTTCAAAAGGTTATCAGATGTCCGATCTCAGGCTGCAGTATGAATGCCCTCTCTGCAGGGATGAGGGCGTTGTTGACGGAAAGCGCTGTTCATGCTATAAGAAGCACATGCTGAAGCTGCTTTACCAGCAGTCCTCTCTTGGGGATGTGCTGAAAAGGGAGAATTTTGATACCTTTTCCCTTGACTGGTATTCGGACGAGGTTCCTGAGGAAGGCCTCCCGTCCCCCCGCAAAAATATGGAGAAAATACTCCGCAAGGTAAAGGATTTCACCGATCATCCGGAGTCCCGCGCCAGCTTCCTCTTCTACGGGGAGTCGGGTGTTGGGAAGACCTTTCTCTCAAACTGCATGGCGAAGGCGCTGATGGATCAGGGTCTGACAGTGCTGTATCTTACATCAAACCAGCTTTTCCAGCAGATCCTGTCGCCCTGTCTCATGTCCCCGGACTCAGAGACCCGCGAGGCCCTGCAGCCGGTATTCTCACTGGTCTACAATTCAGACCTGCTGATACTGGATGACCTGGGGACCGAGCTCACCAACAGCTTCACCCTGTCCCAGCTTTTCGAGATAGTCAACCGGCGGA
>ONWK01000361.1 GCA_900321505.1 uncultured Eubacteriales bacterium | reverse complement strand
GTCATGGGCAGACTGGAAAAGAAGATGAACTACGATAAGAAGGGGGCGAAGGCATGATCTATCTTGATTTGAAAAATGTGAAGAAGACCTTCCGAACCTATGGCGAGCGTGAAGTGCTGAAGGGTGTCTCCATGAATGTGTCCGAAGGAGAGGTGGTTTCCATCATCGGACCCTCAGGCTCCGGAAAATCAACGCTTCTTCGTATCGCTACATTTCTTGAAACCATGGACAGCGGCGAGATGTCGTTCCTTGGAAAAAAGGCTGTGACGGATGTTAACGGACATGCGCATTATGCCAATGCTGCTACTATAAGGGACATCAGGCACGACTTCGGGCTGGTGTTCCAGAATTTCAATCTCTTTCCGTCTATGAATGTGCTGAGAAATGTTACTGATGCCCTTATATGCGTGAAAAAGATACCGAAGGAAGAGGCGCTTTATCGCGGCAGGGAACTGTTGAAGAAGATGGGGCTTGAGGATAAGGAGAACGCTTATCCTGGCCAGCTCTCCGGAGGACAGCAGCAGCGTGTGGCCATCGCCCGCGCACTGGCACAGGAGCCGAAGATCCTCTTCTTTGACGAGCCTACCTCAGCGCTGGATCCGGAACTTACAGCCGAGGTTCTTCGGGTGATCCATGCGCTGGCAGAGCACAACATGACCATGGTTATCGTTACCCATGAGATGGACTTTGCCAGGAACATTTCCGACCGTATCGTATTTCTGGATAAGGGTGTTATAGCCGCGGAAGGAACACCGGAGGAGGTTTTTGAATCCGGCGACACGAGACTGAGAGAGTTCCTTGGAAAGCTTAAGTAAGGAATAAGGAGGGGTCAGCGCATGCTTGACGTATGTCTGCTGGGCTGCGGCGGTATGATGCCGCTCCCGAACAGGGCGCTCACCTCCCTGATGGTGAGATATAACGGAAGCACGGTTATGATAGACTGCGGTGAAGCAACCCAGCTGACGGTGCGCCGCCAGGGATGGAGCTTTAAGCAGATAGATGTGCTTCTGGTGACACATTTTCATGCAGATCACATCAGCGGGCTTCCGGGCCTGCTTCTTACTATGGGAAATGCGGAACGTACCGAACCCCTTACCATTGTCGGACCGGCAGGGGTTGAGCGCGTGGTTAACAGTCTCCGTATTATTGCGCCGGAGCTGCCTTTTCCCATTAAGTTTATAGAACTGAAGGAACGTGAAGAGCAGTTTGAGCTTGTGGGCCTGCGTATCACTGCTTTTCGCGTGAATCATAATATTACCTGCTACGGCTACAGTATCGAACTGGACAGAAGGGGAAAGTTTGATGTGGAGGCGGCAAAGGCTCTCGGCCTTCCCGTGCAGCTGTGGAATCCTCTTCAGAAGGGACAGACTGTCAGCTATGAGGGGAAGGAATACACCGGCGACATGGTGATGGGAGAGGACAGGAAGGGCCTCAAGGTCACCTACTGCACGGATACACGTCCCACGGATGCCATAACAGAGCATGCGGCCGGATCTGACATTTTCATATGTGAAGGTATGTATGGTGATCCCGCGGATCAGAAGAAGGCGCGTGAGAAGAAGCACATGACCATGTATGAAGCTGCGGAGATCGCAAAGGAAGCTGATCCGGGCGAAATGTGGCTGACACATTTCTCTCCGTCACTGATAAAACCGAAGCTTTATCTGGACGCGGTAAGGGAAATCTTTCCGCGGACTGAGATGGGTAAGGACAGGCTGACGCGGGTACTGAATTTTGAAGAAGAACAGTAGTATTCAGCAGCCGGAGGCGAAGCATCAGAAACCGCAGGGGCTGGATGGCTATGAGTAGTATATGGATATCTAAGCGGAGAGATTGGAATGAGCGATATCACGATTCTCGGAATTGAATCCTCATGCGATGAGACTGCGGCGGCGGTAGTGGTGAACGGCAGGGAGATAAGGTCAAATGTTATATTCTCCCAGGTTCCGCTTCATACGCTGTACGGCGGCGTAGTGCCGGAGATCGCGTCCAGAAAGCATATTGAGAAGGTGAATCAGGTGATCCGCAAGGCCATGGCTGATGCGGATGTGAAATGGGAGGACCTGGACGCCATAGCGGTGACCTACGGCCCTGGGCTTGTGGGACCTCTGCTGGTAGGAGTGGGAGCTGCAAAGGCCATAGCCTATGCGAAGAAGCTTCCGCTTGTGGGCGTGCATCATATCGAGGGACATATCGCGGCAAATTTCATTGAGCACCCTGAGCTTAAACCCCCGTTCATGTGCCTTGTGGCATCAGGAGGACACTCACATATAGTTCTGGTGGAAGACTACGGGGTATACAGGATAATAGGACAGACTCACGATGATGCGGCGGGAGAGGCCTTTGACAAGGTGGCGAGGGCTATCGGTCTCGGCTACCCCGGAGGCCCGAAGGTGGATAAGCTGGCCCGGGAGGGAGATCCTCACGCCATTGAATTCCCGAGGGCTGTGATCGAGGGAGCGCCCTATGACTTTTCCTTCAGCGGTCTTAAGTCGGCGGTCCTGAATTATCTGAACAGCTGTGAAATGAAGCATGAAGCGTATAATAAAGCGGATGTGGCGGCTTCCTTCCAACAGGCAGTAATTGATGTCCTTTCGGACCGGGCTGTCAGGGCGGCTGTGGATCATGGAGTGAATACGCTTGCGCTTGCGGGCGGAGTAGCGGCGAATACCGGGCTCAGGACAGCCATGGAGCAGAAGGCCGCAGCGGAAGGGATCACATTTGTATGTCCGTCATTTATCTACTGTACCGATAACGGCGCGATGATAGGCGCGGCGGGATATATAGATTACATGCGCGGAATACGTGACGACTGGAGACTGAATGCGGTGCCGGGACTTCCCATCGGAGCGAGGTGAATGCCATGACAACTGCCATAGTACTTGCCGGCGGCAGCGGCAGCCGGATGAATTCGGATAAGGCAAAACAGTATATAGAGGTGGGCGGGGTGCCGCTCATCGTGTACTCTCTCAGAACATTTCAGGAAAGCCCGGTGGATTCCATCGTATTGGTGGTGCGTGAAGGCGATCATGAATATGTTCAGAGGGAAATCGTGGAGCGCTTCGGCATTTCAAAGGTAAAGAGTATCGTTCCGGGAGGAAAGGAACGCTTCGATTCGGTATGGGCCGGGATACAGGCGGCAGTAGGAAATGATATTATTCTTAGTGAAACGAATGATCCTGCCCCTTCCGAAGATATAATAATGATCCACGACGGCGCGCGGCCCTTCGTGAGTCACGAAATGATCACCGGCTCCATAGAGGCTGCTGGAAAATACGGGGCCTGCACCGTTGCGGTCCCGGTGAAGGATACGATAAAGGTGGTAGACAAGGATGGTTTCGGTGTGGATACGCCTGACAGAACTACGCTGTACCAGGTGCAGACGCCGCAGACCTTCAGGGCTTCAGTGATCATTGAAGCTCATAAAAGATTCCGGGAAGATCCCCGTTCAGGAATAACGGACGATACCATGCTTGTGGAAGAATACCTGAAACAGCGGGTATACATGGTTCCTGGAGACTATAGGAATCTTAAGGTGACAACTCCGGAAGACATCGTGCTGACTGAAGCTTTGGGCGGAAAGGATATTTATTCAGCACCTTCGCTTTGGATGCGGAGCATCCGGAGCCGGGGTGCTGAATAGTTACACATTAAGCTGCGTAGTGGCCCGGACAGGCAAGGTTACAGGACAGGTGGATTATGGAGATCAAGGATAACAAATTCAGAAAATCAAACAGACAGCAGATGATAATAAGGCTGCCGGATAATGCTGAATATGAACGCTTTGTCAACACTATGGAAGATGATTATGAGATAGTTACGGCAAAGGATAGGGATGAGCTGTATGAGATCCTGGACGGCCCCAGGGAACGGGTGGCCTGTATCGTGATCGATGCAAAAACAGCCATACGCGATAATTTTGAATTTCACCGTAAGATCAGTTCGGATATGAGATTTGTCTCTATCCCTACGATAGCGCTGACTACAGAGCCATCCATTGAGGATAGCGCTTTCTGCCTTCGTGAGGGTGTCAGCGAGTATATAGCGCTTCCGGAGATGGATCCGGTAATCAAGCTTCGTGTAAATAATGCCATACGAAGCAAGGATTCCGCTACATTTGCAGAGATCGAACAGATGCTGAAACAGCTTCCGTCCAACATTTATCTTAAGGATGCTGAAGGCAAGTATGTCTTTGCAACCCATTACTGGCATCATCTGCATCAGGCGGATGATCCGGACTGGACTATCCGCGGCAAGACCGATCTTGAGATCCGCAAGGATAAGGACAATGCCCGGCTCGCCCTGGAATCCGATATGAGGATGCTCAAAACAGGTGAAGGGACCAGCTATATCATCGAGGAAAATGAGGATGGTATAAGGGAATTCCTGGAGCTTATCAAACGTCCGGTCTATGATAAGAACGGAAATATCAATGGTATAATTGCGCTGATAAATGATGTGACGGAATTCCAGCTTATGAAGATGGAGCTGGAGAAGCGCTCCCGGGTCGATCCCCTGACGGGTCTTCTGAATAAGTCGACGGCAGAGGAACTTATATCCATGGCAATATCAAACTCTGCAAGAAACAGGGGCAAGGCTGCGCTGATGGTGATCGATGTGGATTGCTTCAAGGAAGTAAATGATACCTTCGGTCATGCCATAGGAGACCAGGTGCTTGCCAAATTAGGCAGGATAATCAAGGACAATTTCAAGGGAATGGATATCTGCGGGCGGTTCGGCGGAGATGAGTTCGTGGTACTCCTCAGGGAGATCGATGATGCATCCACAGCTCTGCTGCTGGGAGAGCATTTGAATATGCTGCTTGCAGAGGAGTGCCGCGGCGAGATTTATGAGGATGCGGTAACGTTGTCTATAGGTATAGCCATGTTCCCGCAGCACGGGACAACCTATAAAAAGCTTTTTGTGGCGGCGGACAAAGCTCTGTATCATGTAAAGAATAATGGCAAGGCAAGTCAGTATGTACTTCCGTAAAGCCGTTTGACAGGCTGAAAGTACTGTAAGCTATGCGTATAAGAGTGCCGGACAGGATGTATAAATTGTACGTAACTGTCCGGCACTGTCTGTACGATTACGGGGGAGCCGGGCGGGCATCGCGCCTGTGCAAATGCGGGGCATAGGAAAAATGTCTGAAAGAGCACAAAAATCAGGATGTTTTTTCGTTACATTTTACCCTGAATAAAACTGAAAAAAATTGTTGACAATAGTAAGCTGTTTTGATATTATAGTCAATGCCGCTGATCACGGCGGCGTATTTTTTTGCGCTGTTTTAGGGCATCAGTCCTATACAGAACGCATCAATATGAGCTTACGATATGCTCATTATAAGGAGAGATATCGAAGTGGTCATAACGAGGCGGTCTTGAAAACCGTTTGTCCGCAAGGGCGCATGGGTTCGAATCCCATTCTCTCCGC
>ONWK01000360.1 GCA_900321505.1 uncultured Eubacteriales bacterium | reverse complement strand
CAGACCTATTCCAAAACCTCACAGGATTTTGATGGGTCGGGAAGCCTTTCGGTAAACGGCGCAAGCCTGGGAAGCATTTCATTAAAGGGAAAGATTACCGAAATTGACAAAGGCAAGAAGCTCAGTCTTCATATAGATGAGCTGTCTCTGACCAGTTCCAAGGGAAAGACAGCAGCAAAGGTTTTCGGAGACGTTACCATAAAGACAAAGTCGGCGGGCATTGATGTGAAGTCCCGTGATACCGGAAAGCCGGTTGCAAATCTTTTCTCCGGAAGTAAGGAAGATGCGGCAGCTGTTCTTGATGAAAATTCCGAAGGATATAAAAAATTCATTGAGAAATTCAAGAAGGTCTTCGGCAATGCCAAGTTTGAGATCGAAGATTTTTAAGCCCGAAGGTCGTGAGGATTTGTGAACGATTTCCATAATCGTTCACAAAGGTTTAAGATGTTGACGTAAGAAAGGAATTATTATGATCGAATTCAGTGTCGGTATACTCGGATGCGGATATATTGCCGGAAAGATTGCCGAGACCCTGAACGAGCTTGAGGGCTTCAGGGTAGCGGCTGTAGCGGCAAGAGAGGAAAGCAGGGCTAAGGAATTTGCCGAAAAATACAATGTTCCTAAGGCTTACGGTTCCTATGAGGAGCTTATTAAGGACGATGAGGTGGAACTGGTTTATGTTGCCACGGTCAATACCAATCATGCACTCTGGGCAAAGAACTGTATAGATGCAGGTAAGCCCGTACTGGTTGAAAAGCCTTTTTCCTATAATGCGGTTACCGCAACCCAGGTGATCCAATACGCAAGGGATAAGAAGGTATTCATCGGAGAGGCTATGTGGACGCGGTTTGTACCGCTTATGGACAGGCTCCGTGAGATACTCAAGAAAGGAACAATCGGTCCTGTACGTTATGTGACCACTTCCATGGGATACAATTTAAGAGACAGGGAAAGGCTGATACGCCCTGAAATGGCCGGAGGAGCTTTACTGGATCTCGGCGTCTATGCTATCCAGATGGTAGCTCTTGCCATGGGAGGCATGCCGCAGTCAATGGCTTCATCAATGGTCGGAGTTTCCACCGGAGTTGACGGTATGGAGACGATACAGATGACCTTCCCCAGAGGCGAGGGAGCCACAGCTGTTGTGTCAATGATGAACAAGCTGGATAACCGCACGGTTATCTATGGCGTGGAGGGACGTATCGAGATCGAAGGAACAAATGACCCTACGGCGCTTTCGGTATTCGACAGGGACGGAGAGCTTATCGGCGAATATCTTCCTCCGGACAATCAGATAAACGGATATGAATATCAGTTCCTGGCTGCCCGTGAAGCTATCATTACCGGAAAGCCGGAGATGGAACAGATGAAGCATATTGAGACGGCGCAGATGCTGAGCTTTATGGATGCGCTTCGAAGCACCTGGAATCTCAGATTCCCGCTTCCGGGCGAACCCAAGCCGGGTGAGAAGGATCCCAATGCGCCCAGACCGGTAAGAGGTCCCGGCGGACCCGGAGGCCCGATGGCTCCCGGACAGCCCGACGCTCCTGACCATAAAAATGCATAAGAGTTACCAGTGAAAAACAAACCGGGGACGGTTCTTAATACGTTAAGAACCGTCCCCGGTTTTCAGGGTTAAGGTTTTACTAAAGTCTTTGGCTAGAGTCTTCTTACAAGCTCTTCGAGTGACAGCTGACCGGGAGCAGAGCCCATACCCACATTTGCAAAGGTGAAGGCGCTGCCTGTCTTTGCGCAGGCGGTACGTGTAACGGTTCCTGCATCAGTCATTGAGATCAGAACTACGGGACGTGAGATGGGATGATTTGAATGGCCTCTGGTCACGTCTTCCGTGAGTTCCAGAACGCGGTCCACATCAAAGTGATTCTTCGGTGTAACTGCGATCTTCAGTATATCTCCGCCAAGCTGCTCCATATCCCAGAGCAGACCTTCCATCTCCTCATTGTGAGGCGTATTTTCAAAATCATGATATGACATGACAACGCCTATTCCGAGATCTCGGGCCTTCGTGGCATTTCTGACAACTCTGTAATTTCCTGACATCAGCTCAATATCTATCAGGTCGATATAGCCGCTGACCATAGCCCATGCAGAGATATCGTCTATCATGTTTTCGGCACGGTCATGACGAAGCTCGCCGCCTTCCTCCTCACTGCGGTAGGTGAAGAGAAGAAGCCGGTCCGGATGGGCTTCTCTGAGTTCCTTCAGAAGCTCGGTCAGCTCAGTCTGATTTGTGACATGGTCAAAGTAATCTGCGCGGAATTCGATTATTTCTGCCACAGGGGCTTCTCTGAGGCCGAGAGCGGCAATGCGTTCGGCTTCCCTGGAGATGGCGGCAGACTGTGCCAGAACCTCTTCGCGGGAACGCCCCACGACAGGCACGCAGATCTTCGGTATCCTGTCACCGAATGATATGGATTTGTATGTGATCTTACCCATGCATGTTACCTCATTTTTCGAGTATAACCGGATTCAGATTCAAAAAGTCTCACACTATATAATATCACAGGAAAAATCAGATGTCACTTCTATTTTTTTTGACTTGAAACTTATTTTATATAAGGTTATCATTGTATAGATCGGTAACAGAAAGACAGAGGAGAAGCCATGCTGAAACGATTATTGAAAGAAGTTAAGGAATTTAAGAAGGATTCGATCCTGACGCCGCTTTTTATGGTGCTGGAGGTTATCTTCGAGGTGCTGATCCCGCGGTATATGGGTAAGATCATTGACCTTTCCGAAACTGATAAGGTGGATATGGGCAGGGTTCTGCTTTACGGAGGAATCATGCTGCTGCTTGCTGCAGGCGCACTGTGGGCCGGTATCATGGGAGGCAAATACGGCGCGCGTGCATCCACGGGTTTTGCCAGAAATCTGCGCCGCTCCATGTACCGGAGGATCCAGACCTATTCATTTTCTAATATTGATAAGTTCTCCACCTCCAGTCTTGTGACCAGGATGACAACTGATGTATCGAATGTGCAGAATTCATATCAGATGGTGCTCAGAATGCTTACACGCGCTCCGTCCAGTCTGATCATCTGCATGGTGGTGGCATTCACCATCAGCGCTCAGGTTTCCATGGTTTATCTCGGTGCGGTCATCGTACTGGCCATCGTGGCATTTCTCCTGATCAGAAGGGTTACGAAGATATTCTCCGAAGCATTTCCAAAGTACGATAAGATGAATGAAAGTGTTCAGGAAAATGTGACGGCAATCCGCGTAGTAAAGGGGTTTGTCCGTGAGGAGCATGAAAAGGAGAAGTTTAATCATGCCAGCAGGATGATCTACAAGATCTTCTGCAAGGCGGAGTCTCTGATGGCTTTCATCGCCCCCATCATGCAGACAACGATATATTTCTGTATCCTTATGGTTAGCTGGGTAGGCGCTAAGATCATAGTCAATACGGGACAGGCAAGTCTTACAACCGGAAATCTGACTCAGCTTCTGACCTACTGCATGCAGATACTGATGAGCCTTATGATGCTTTCCATGGTGGCGGTCATGATCACCATATCCATCCCCAGTGCAAAGCGTATCGTCGAGGTCCTGGATGAGGAAAGCGCTCTTACCAATCCCGAGAATCCGGATCATGATATCCCGGATGGAAGCATTTCATTTGATCATGTGGTATTCCGTTACAATGATACCTCCGAGGCACCGGTGCTGCAGGATATCAATCTGTCCATCCGGAGCGGAGAGACCATAGGCATCATCGGAGGAACGGGAAGTTCAAAGTCCAGTCTGGTTTCTCTTGTGAGCCGCCTCTATGATGTGGAATCCGGTTCGGTATCCGTAGGCGGAAAGGATGTCCGCTCCTACGATATGGATACCCTGCGCAGTCAGGTGGCGGTAGTGCTTCAGAAAAACGTACTTTTCTCCGGAACGATACTGGAGAATCTGCGCTGGGGTAATCCGAATGCAACGCCTGAGGACTGCAGGGAAGCCTGCAGACTGGCCTGCGCAGATGAATTTATAGATAAAATGCCCGATGGCTATGACTCTGTGCTTGAACAGGGAGCGTCCAATCTGTCCGGCGGGCAGAGGCAGAGGCTCTGTATCGCCAGGGCGCTGCTCAGGAAGCCCAAGGTCCTGATCCTGGATGACAGCACCAGCGCGGTGGATACAACAACTGATGCGAAGATACGTGCGGGCTTCCGGGAATATATTCCGGATACGACCAAGCTTATCATCGCACAGCGTATATCCAGTGTGATGGATGCGGACAGGATCATAGTTATGGATCAGGGACGCGTCTGCGGCTTCGGCAGCCATGAGGAACTGCTTCAGACAAATGAGATCTACAGGGAAGTCTATGAATCCCAGCAGGGAGGAAGCAGGGACTTCGATGAGGTTATGCAAGGAGGTGAGGGCTGATGCCGGGACCAGGCAGAATGAGACCGAGGGGGATGAAGCCCTCCATAGAAAACCCGGGAGCGGTACTGAAACGTTTGCTGGGCTATGTATTTCGGTTCTACAGACCGCATATGATAATCGTCTTCATATGTATTATCGTGGGAGTTGTGGCAAGCCTGCAGGGTACCATGTTTATGCAGGTGCTGATCGACGACTACATCGATCCCATGCTGAGCTCCGGCTCCACGGATTTCGGACCGCTTCTGGGCGCGATCCTTCGTACGGCGGGCTTCTACGCCGTCGGTGTAGGCGCGGTCTATGCCCAGAACCGTATCATGGTAAATGTAACTCAGGGAACACTCCGGCGGCTGCGTGAGGATATGTTCAATCACATGGAATCCCTTCCCATACGGTATTTCGACAGCCATGCCCGAGGGGATATCATGTCCATGTATACAAATGATATCGATACCCTCCGCCAGATGATCAGCCAGAGTATACCACAGCTTTTCTCCAGCGGCATCACCATCGTGGGAGTAACGGTCTGCATGATCATACAGAGCGTGCCGCTGACCATTGTGACCTTTTTCATGGTAGGCGTTATGCTTAAGGTTACCATGAGCATTTCGAAAAAGAGCGGGACTTACTTCGTGGCCCAGCAGAAGGATATCGGTACCCTGAACGGTTATATAGAGGAAATGATGACAGGCCAGAAGGTAGTAAAGGTCTTCTGTCATGAGGAGGAAAGCATAGAGGCCTTTGACAAGCTGAATGACCAGCTTTTTGAGAGCGCCAATAATGCAAATAAATATGCCAATATCCTGATGCCTGCCAATGCACAGCTTGGAAACTTAAGCTACGTGATCTGTGCGGTGGTCGGCGCACTGCTCATTTTATCCAATATCGGTGTGGAGGGGGCATCCTTCTCCGGGATCACGCCCCTTACGGTGGGAAGCCTTTTTGCCTTCCTGCAGTTCAATAAGAGCCTGAACATGCCGATCAATCAGGTGTCCATGCAGCTGAATGCCATCGTTATGGCGCTGGCAGGTGCGGACCGTGTATTTAAGCTTCTGGATGAGGAACAGGAGCAGGATGACGGATATGTAATGCTGGTAAATGCAAAGGAGAATACGGACGGAAGTCTTACGGAGAGCGGCGAACGTACCGGACTCTGGGCATGGAAGCATCAGCATCAGGAAACCGGTGAGGTGGAGTATAAGAAGCTGGAAGGCGATATCGTCATGGATGATGTTGACTTCGGATATGTGCCGGAAAAAATGGTGCTGCACGGCGTAACGCTTTTTGCAAAGCCCGGCCAGAAGATAGCCTTTGTCGGATCCACCGGCGCCGGAAAGACAACCATTACAAATCTGATAAACCGTTTCTACGATATTCAGGACGGTAAGATCCGGTTCGACGGGATAAACGTAAATAAGATAAGAAAGGGCGACCTGAGAAGATCATTGGGGCTGGTGCTCCAGGAGACACATCTCTTCTCGGCCTCCGTTATGGAAAATATCCGTTACGGACGTCTGGATGCAACGGATGAGGAATGCATCGAGGCTGCAAAGCTTGCAAATGCGGATATGTTTATCAGGCAGCTTCCGGAGGGATATGATACCGTACTGACCGGAGACGGCGGAAACCTGAGTCAGGGACAGCGGCAGCTGCTGGCCATAGCGAGAGCTGCGGTGGCCGATCCTCCGGCGCTGATACTTGATGAGGCAACATCCTCCATTGATACCCGTACCGAGAAGATCGTTCAGGAAGGAATGGACAGGCTCATGGCGGGACGGACCACATTTGTCATAGCTCACAGGTTGTCAACGGTTAAGAACAGTGACTGCATCATGGTGCTTGAACAGGGCGAGATAGTGGAGAGAGGAACTCACGACGAGCTGCTGGCCCAGAAGGGAAGATACTATCATCTGTATACGGGACTGACGGCATAACGCTGCTGCAATAATGACGGCGTCCCCGGAGATTTCCGGAATGCCGGTTCCGTGTCAGCAGGAAACCGTCCATGGGAGAGGACAGGAACTATGAAAAAGAACACTATCATCTTTGACCTTGACGGTACACTTTTATATACTCTCGAGGATCTTAAAGCTGCGGTAAACCATGCACTTATACTTAAAGGCTATAAACCCCGTTCGCTGGAGGAAATGAGGCATTTTTTCGGAAACGGTATCCGTTATGCCCTCAGGGAGGCAGAACCGGAAGCGTCGGATGAAGATATAGCCGGACTGGTAAGTATTTTTAAGGAATATTACAGGGAACACTGTCTTGACAAAACCTGTCCCTACAAAGGGATCCCCGAGCTGGTGTCGGGCCTTGCGGCTGAAGGCTATAAGCTGGCCATTGTGTCCAACAAGGTGGATATGGCAGTAAAGGAGCTGGCAGAGCATTTCTTTCCTGAGATACAGGTGGCGATAGGCGAAAGCCCTGAGGTCCGCCGCAAGCCTGCTCCGGATACGGTGTTTACGGCCATGAAGGAGCTTGGTGCAAGCGCAGAGGATTCGGTCTATGTCGGTGATTCCGAGGTGGACCTTGCAACCGCCAGGGCAGCGGGACTTCCCTGCATTTCGGTACTGTGGGGCTTCCGTGACAGAGAGCTGCTGGAGGCGGAAGGCGCGGAATGCTTCGCAGAGACTCCTGACATGGTAAGAGAGCAGATAGAGAAGATGAACAGCTGAAAGAGAAAGCCTGCCGGACCGGCAGGCTTTCTTTATACGGTATTTCAGATTGCTTCGCAAAAGTGATCCGTGAGAAGAAAACAGAAAGTGCTTGACAAAACAAAAAAATCACTTATAATTAAATTGTAAACAATCTGATGCACAGGGGCGCTTTATGATACCGGGAGGTGATCGGGTGGAAGAGGAAAGAGAGTATGACTGTCTTAAGCTGGAAAATCAGTTATGCTTTCCGCTTTATGTGTGTGCAAAGGAAATAGTACGCAGGTATAAGCCCTTTTTGGACGAGCTGGATCTTACATATACGCAGTACATTACCATGCTTGTGATGTGGGAACGTAAGCACACCAATGTAAAGGAACTGGGAGAGTGTCTGTTTCTGGATTCGGGGACTCTGACGCCTGTACTTAAGAAGCTGGAGCATAAGGGATACATTTCCAGGCATCGTTCGGAGGAGGACGAGAGGAATCTTATAGTGGCCATCACCGAGGAGGGTGAGAAGCTTAAGGAGCTGGCAGTCACCGTACCGCCGAGGATGGGAAAATGCGTGAACATTTCACCGAAGGATGCTGAAGAGCTGTACAGGCTTCTGCATCTGGTACTGGATAATATTGAAAATACTCAGGATTGAGAAAGTATACCTTTGTGAACGATTAAGGAAATCGTTCACAAACCCTCACTTCGTTCGGGCTGCTCCTTCGGAGCAGGGTGCGTACGGTTCT